>NZ_JBEXNQ010000014.1:0-230818 GCF_040611155.1 Streptomyces sp. NPDC002994 | reverse complement strand
TCGCCCTGCTTCATGCCGGCGCCGTTGCGCGAGACGAGCTGGCGGTACGCCGTCGAGTTGACCAGGCCGGGGGCCGCCGCCTCCTCCCAGCTGAGGTGGTCGGGCTTCGGCATCAGCTGGTTGGACTTGACAAGGGCGATCTCTGCCAGACCGCCGAAGTTGGTCTCGAAGCCCCAGATGCGCTGCTCGGGGTCGAGCATCGTGTCGTTGTGGCCGTCGGACGACTCCAGCTCGACGGACAGGCAGTGCGCGACGACCTCGTCGCCGGGCTTCCAGGCGTTCACGCCGGGGCCGGTGCGCAGGACGACGCCCGCGAGGTCGGAGCCGATGACGTGGTACGGGAGGTCGTGCCGCTTGCTCAGGTCGCTGAGCTTGCCGTACCGCTCCAGGAAGCCGAACGTCGAGACCGGCTCGAAGATCGAGGTCCAGACGGAGTTGTAGTTCACCGAGCTGGCCATGACCGCCACCAGGGCCTCACCCGGGCCGAGCTCCGGCACCGGCACGTCCTCGACGTGGAGGGACTTGCGGGGGTCCTTGTCGCGGCTGGCGACGCCGGCGAACATCTCGGCCTCGTCCTTGTGCACGGTCACCGCGCGGTACGACTCGGGGATGGGCAGGGCGGCGATGTCTGCGGCGCTGCTGTCCTGCGACTGGATCGCGTCCAGGATTTCCTTCACGGGGTGCCTCCGGCGAAGCGCGTTTTTGAGGGAACGCTTTGAGGGGAACGTCGGGGTGCTGCTGTGGAGGTGTGCCGTCGGTTCGGCGGTGTTGCGGGGTGTTCGGCAGCGCGGGTAGCGCGGGAGGTTGCCTGTGACGCAGGCGCCCGGGCGCACAAGCACGTGGCTTGCGGGGACAGCCGGCGTACGAGAGATCTCTGCACGCCGGCCGCCCGGACAACATCAACGTATGACACCCCGTGCCACGTGACAAGACACTGAGTGCCAACAATTTCTCTCAGTTGTCACCTTGCCGTCACACGTGAGCGATGATCGATCGATTTGATTCATCAGAGCATGCGAAGACGCCGCCCGCCTCCCGGAAATCCGGGGGCGGGCGGCGTCTGGGACCGGCGGAAAACGTCGCCTGGTCAGGCCTGCTTAAGTGCTCGCTCGATCGTGCGCATGACCTCGTCCAGGGGCGCG
Organism: Streptomyces sp. NPDC002994; assembly: GCF_040611155.1. Taxonomy (NCBI): domain Bacteria; kingdom Bacillati; phylum Actinomycetota; class Actinomycetes; order Kitasatosporales; family Streptomycetaceae; genus Streptomyces; species Streptomyces sp. NPDC002994. The sequence continues at coordinate 229,676 of NZ_JBEXNQ010000014.1, read as the reverse complement.
TCCGTCCGGGCCACGGTCACCAGCACATCGCCACTCACCGAGGCAGAGGCCGCGCTCGAAGTGGACGTCGCCGGCTTCGAGCGGCCCGCGCCGATCCCTGTGCCGAACGTGTCGCGGACGATCGCGAACGCGTGGTCCAGCTGCGCCTCCACGTCGCCCTGGCCGCCCGCCCGCAGCCAGCGCCGCAGTACATGGTTGTGCGCCGTCACGACGGCCGACGCGGCCACCTCCGCCAGCAGCGGATCGTCGTTGTCGTCGTGGTGGTCGTGCTCGTCGAAGTGGCCCAGCAGATAGCGCGTGAACAGCCGCTCGTAGCGGGCCACCGAGGCGATCTCCGCCTCGCGGAGGGTCGGGACCTCGCGGGTGAGCTTGTAGCGGGCGACGGAGACCGCGGGGGACGCCGCGTACATCCGCATGACTTCCTTGATGCCCCGGCAGACGGTGTCCAGCGGGTGCTCGTGCGGGGACGCGGCGTTGAGCACCGCTTCCGCGCGCACGAGCGTGTCGTCGTGGTCCGGGAAGATCGCCTCTTCCTTCGAACGGAAGTGCCGGAAGAAGGTCCGCCGCGCGACCCCGCCCGCGGCGGCGATCTCGTCGACCGTCGTCGCCTCGTACCCCTTCGTCGCGAACAGCTCCATCGCCGCGGCCGACAGTTCACGGCGCATCTTGAGCCGCTGAGCAGCCGCGCGGCTGCCCGCGGCACTCTCAGGGGCCTCGGAGGCGGAGCTCGTACGGGACGGTCGTCGTGGGGAGTCAGCGGGCTGGGACATGCCCCGAACGTACTGCATCCGCGCAGGAGAGCGCGCCTGTGGGTGCGGGCTGCCGTCCGGCTCCAGCAGCCCGCCCCATCCGGTCACACCCTCCTGCTCAGCGCCCGGCATACTCCCGGAAGCCGCGTCCCGTCTTGCGGCCGAGGCACCCCGCGGCCACCAGGTGTTCGAGCAGCGGGGCGGGCGCCAGGCCCGGGTCGCGGAACTCGCTGTGCAGAACCTTCTGGATGGCGAGGGAGACATCGAGGCCGACGACGTCGAGGAGCTGGAAGGGCCCCATCGGGTAGCCGCCGCCCAGCTTCATCGCGGCGTCGATGTCGTCCAGCGACGCGTAGTGCTGCTCGACCATCTTGACCGCGTTGTTCAGGTACGGGAAGAGCAGCGCGTTCACGATGAATCCGGCGCGGTCGCCGCAGTCCACGGGGTGCTTGCGGATCTTCACGCACACCTCGCGGACGGTGGCGTGGACGGCGTCCGAGGTGAGGACGGTACGCACGACCTCGACCAGCTTCATCGCGGGCGCCGGGTTGAAGAAGTGCATGCCGATGACGTCCTCGGGGCGCGAGGTGGCGCGGGCGCAGGCGACGACGGGCAGCGAGGAGGTGGTCGTGGCGAGCACCGCACCCGGCTTGCAGACTTTGTCGAGCGTCGCGAAGAGCTGCTGCTTGACCTCCAGGTCCTCCGCGACCGCCTCGACCGCCAGGTCGACGTCGGCGAACGCGTCGAGCGAGCCGGCCGGGGTGACCTTTGCCAGCGTCTCGTCGCGCGCCTCGGCCGTCATCCGGCCCTTGTCGACAGAGCGGGAAAGGGACTTGGCGATACGGGCCTTCGCCTTGTCCGCCTTCTCCTGGCTCCGGGCCGCGAGCACCACGTCGTAACCGGCCTTCGCGAAGACCTCCGCGATGCCGGACGCCATGGTCCCGGATCCGGCGACGCCCACGGACCGCACCGGCAGCCCGGAGGTCACGCCCGCGCTCTCCAGCGGGGTGAGCGCGTCGTGCAGCACGGTGTGGCTGCCGGGTGCCTCGTACGTGTAGAAGCCGCGGCCCGACTTGCGGCCGCTCAGCCCGGCCTCGCTGAGCTGCTTCAGGATGGGGGCGGGGGCGTGCAGCCGGTCGTGGGACTCGGCGTACATCGCTTCGAGGACGGTACGGGCCGTGTCGATGCCGATCAGGTCGAGCAGGGCGAGGGGGCCCATCGGCAGGCCGCAGCCCAGCCGCATCGCGGAGTCGATGTCCTCGCGGGAGGCGTACTTGGCCTCGTACATCGCGGCGGCCTGGTTGAGGTAGCCGAAGAGCAGGCCGTCGGCGACGAAACCGGGCCGGTCGCCGACCGCGACCGGCTCCTTGCCGAGGTCTCGGGCGAGCGTGGTGACGGCCTCGACGGCCTGCGGCGCGGTGAGCACCGAGGAGACGATCTCGACCAGCTTCATCGCGGGCGCCGGGTTGAAGAAGTGCATGCCGAGGACGCGCTCCGGGTGCGCGGAGTCGGCGGCGAGGCGGGTCACGGACAGCGCGTTCGTGCCGGTCGCCAGGACCGTGGTGGGGCGCACGATGGTGTCGAGGGCGCGGAAGACCTGCTGCTTGGCCTCGTACGACTCGTGCACGACCTCGATCACGAGGTCGGCGTCCGCTGCCGCCTGGAGGTCGGAGAACGTACGGAAACGGGCGAGGATGTCGCGCCGCTCCTCGGCGGTGATCCGCTCCCGCTCCACTGCTCGGGCGGTGGAGGCTTCGAGCGAGGCGACGGCCAGCCTGGCGGCCTCCTCGCTGATGTCGATGCCGATGACTTCACGGCCGGCGCGGGCCAGGACCTCGGCGATGCCGGTGCCCATGGTGCCGAGACCGACCACGGCGACGGTACTGAGAGGGGTGTCCATCACGGGACTCCAGAGAATGAGGTGACGACTGAGGGGCGCACGGCGCGAAGAAGTCGCGTGCGGAATGCGTACCTGGGTACGAAATGCACAGGGCAGGTCGAGCTGCGGGGGCGGGGCCGACGGACTCTGTCCCGGAGTCACGTCGCGGAAGAAAACACCGAACCGACAAAGCACTCGGGGCGGCTGCGTCACCAGGCCGCCATGAGGTGATCATTCAGCGGGGGGTGGCCCGCTCACTTGAGATTAACCGGCGAGTAACGAGCGCGCCAGCCCTGGCGGGATGTGATCTAGGACGCCTGTGCGGTGCATACCCTTGCTGCATGGATGAGGAACTGCGGTCACTCGCCGGCCGGGTGCGGCGAGAGGCGGAGGATCCGGTGGCGTACGAGCGGCTGCTCGCCACCGAGGACCTCGACGAACTGGCCAGGGTCCTCACCGAGACCGAACGGCCCCTGTGGGCACGGGAGATGGCCGCCTTCCGGCTGGGCTGCGCGGGCGACCGGCGGGCCTTCGAGACGCTGGTGCTGCTGCTGAACCACCGCGATCCGCAGCGGTGCGTCACCGCGGCGTACGCGCTGGCGCGGCTGCGCGACCCGCGCACCGCCCGCGCCGCCGCCGCGCTCGCCACAAACTCGCTGCGCACGGCGTACGCGCTGCACCCGGTCCGGCTGCTCACCGAGCTCCGGGCGCCCGAGACCGTACCGGCGCTGATCACGACGCTGCGCGGCCTGCTCGCCCCGACGAACCCCCACTGGCGGGTGGCGCTCGCCTGCGTCGAGGGCCTGGGCCAGCTCCGGGACGCGCGGGCGCGGCCGGTGCTGGAAGCGGCGCTGGATCATCCGCGGCTGGTCGCCGCCGCGGCCGCCGCGCTCAGCCGCCTCGCGTAACGCGTCTCGGCGACGGCGACGCCGTGCACGTCGAAGTGTGCCTCGGCCCCGTCGGGCGCGAAGCCGGCCTTCTCGTAGAAGCGGCGGGCGCGGGCGTTCTCGGTGAGGACCCACAGGAGCATGCGGGGGTGGCCGTCGGCGGCGGCGCGGGCGAGGAGCTCGGCGGCGAGGGCGCGGCCGGCGCCGTTGCCGTGGTGCTCCGGCAGGACGTAGAGGGCGTACAGCTCGGCGTCGGCGGTCGGGCTCCCGTCCTCGCGGTACGCCCCGTAGCAGCCCCAGCCGATGACCTGCCCGTCGCGCTCGGCGACGACGTTGCGGCCCGCGCCGTCGCCCTCGGCGAGATGCGCGCGCCGCCGGGCGGCGTCCTCCTCGACGCACATCGCGTCGAGGTACGCCTGCGGCATCATCCCGGCGTACGCCGCCCGCCAGCCGCGCACCCGCACCCGCGCGACCGCCTCGCAGTCGTCGATGGTCATGTCCCGGATCTCCACCCTGGCGCCGCCGCTCATGGGGCCGCACTCTAGCCAGGGGTGAGGCAACGCCCGGTAGGCGAGCGGCCAGGTGAGCAGCGCCGGACCCCTGTCGCACTCGTCGACCTGCCCCTCGCCTGGGTACGCCGTCATGTGCGCGGCGGTGAGGGCCTGCCCGCGCACGCGGAACAACTGGCCGCGGACAGCACGGCCCTGCTGCTGTCGGATCTGCCGGTTTCGGCGGTGCGCGCCCGGGCTTGATGGCCCCCGTGGCATGCTGGCCCGTATGAGTGATCATGTACATCACAACTCTGTGCGCCGCAGCTATGACACCGTGGCCGAGGAGTACGCGGCCCGGTTGCACGACGAGCTCGCCGGGAAGCCGCTCGACCGGGCGCTCCTTGCCGCCCTCCTGGAACAAACAGAACCAGGGGCCGCGATCGCCGACCTCGGCTGTGGCCCCGGGCACGTGGCGGCCTGGCTCGCGGGGAAGGGCGCGCGTACGGTCGGGATCGACCTGTCCGCGGGCATGGTCGAGGCCGGCCGGCGCCGGTTCGCACAGGTGGAGTTCCGAGAAGGTGACCTGCTGGAACTTCCCGCCAAGGACGGCGAGTTCGGCTCCGCCGTAGCCTTCTACACCATCATCCACCTCGACCCCGGTGACCTGCGCCGAGCCTTCGAAGAGGCGCGGCGGGTACTGCGCCCCTCGGGACTTCTCCTCCTCTCCTTCCACATCGGTGAGGAGGTCCGGCACCTGGACGAGTGGTGGGGGCACGACGTGGACGTCGACTTCCGCTTCCTGGAGCCCGCGCACATCACCGGACTGCTCGAATCGGCCGGCTTCACCGTGGAGATGCACATGGAACGCACCCACTACGCCCACGAGGTCGAGACCCGCCGGGCCTACCTCCTGGCCCGCCGCACCTGACGTCGCCTGACTCCGGCTGACTTCGCTGCCGCGTCAGAGGAGCGTGAGCTGCGTCGGGCCGGGAGGCTCCGGCTCGACGGTTGTCGGAGTGCGCCGGGAGGTACGAGGTCCCGACGGGCCTATGCCGAATTCCGTGGCCAGGTCGTGTACCTGGCGGGTGATGCGGCGCTGGTACCACTTCGGGGCGTACGCACCCTCCGCGTACAGCCGCTCGTACCGGCGGACCAGGTGCGGATGGTGCTCCCCGAGCCACGCCATGAACCACTCGCGCGCCCCCGGCCGCAGATGCAGCACGAGCGGGGTGACCGACGTCGCGCCCGAGGCGGCGATCGCGCGGACGGTGGCGCGCAGTTGGTCGGGGGAGTCCCCGAGGAAGGGGATGACGGGGGCCATCAGCACGCCGCAGCCGATGCCGTGCTCCGTGAGCGTGCGTACGACGTCCAGGCGGCGCTCGGGGGACGGCGTACCCGGCTCGACCGTGCGCCACAACTCCTGGTCGGTGAAGCCGACGGACACCGAGATACCGACGTCGGTGACCTCCGCGGCCTGCACCAGCAGGTCGAGGTCGCGCAGGATCAGCGTGCCCTTGGTCAGGATCGAGAAGGGGTTCGCGCGGTCGCGCAGGGCCGTGATGATGCCGGGCATGAGGCGGTAGCGGCCCTCCGCCCGCTGGTAGCAGTCGACGTTCGTGCCCATCGCGATGTGCGCGCCCTGCCAGCGGCTGGAGGCGAGCTGGCCGCGCAGCAGCTCCGGCGCGTTGATCTTGACGATGATCTGCGAGTCGAAGTCCAGGCCGGTGTCGAGATCCAGATAGGTGTGGGTCTTGCGCGCGAAACAGTAGACGCACGCGTGCGTGCAGCCCCGATAGGGATTGACCGTCCATTCGAACGGCATGCGTGAGGCGCCCGGCACCCGGTTCACGATCGAGCGGGCGCGCACCTCGTGGAAGGTGATCCCCCGGAACTCGGGGGTGTCGAAGGTACGAGTGGTCACCGCGTCCGTTCCGAAGAGCGCGGCCTCCCCGGTAGCGGCGGGGTTTTCGGCCAGATTGTTCCAGCGCATGTGCGCCTCCTCGGTAGCACTGACCACAGAATAGAACACATGTTCGCTTCTTTGGTGCAACCCCGATTTTGGGCGGCCGTACCCGAGGTGGTTGGGTAAGCCGCACCCTTGAAAACCCAAGTGCTGGAGGAACAGGCATGGCGCAGGTCGAGGCCACCACGGAGCGGATCATCGCGGCGGATGCGGAGACGGTGTTCGACACGCTGGCCGACTACAGCGGCTCGCGCGAAAAGCTCCTGCCCGAGCACTTCTCCGAGTACGAGGTGCGCGAGGGCGGCGACGGCGAGGGCACCCTCGTCCACTGGAAGCTCCAGGCCACCAGTAAGCGCGTCCGTGACTGCCTGCTCGAGGTGACCGAGCCGACCGACGGGCAGCTGGTCGAGAAGGACCGCAACTCGTCCATGGTCACCACCTGGACCGTCACCCCGGCTGGTGAAGGCAAGTCGAAGGCTGTCGTCAGTACGGTGTGGAACGGCGCCGGCGGCATCGGCGGCTTCTTCGAGAGGACGTTCGCGCCCAAGGGCCTCGCCCGGATCTACGACGCCCTGCTCGCCAACCTCGCCGCCCAGGTGGAGAAGTAGCCCGCAGTGGCCCGCTGGGAGCCCGCCGGTAGTCCGTAGCAGTCCGTAGCGTCCGTCACTGGTTCGAGTGGTCTTTCCGGCGTGCCGGTGGTACGCCGCAGGGCTCCCACCGGGGGTGAAGCCGCCCGCGTGCGCCGCTCGACTCGATCGCCCCGCTTGCTCCCAGTTGTCGCGTAATGCGAGAAAAGGGCGGCGCAGGGCGACGAGGGGAGCGGTACGTGGGCGGGATCACTCTGGTGAAGACGGACGCGGCAGGTGACGGCGTCGATGCGTCACCACCGCCCCACGTCCAACTCCCCGTCGCCGGAAGGGCCGAGGCGCGGCCCCTCAGCCCCGGCCGCGTCCGGCTGGTGTTCTCCGGGCTGATGCTCGCGCTGCTCCTCGCGGCGCCGGCGCAGATGATCGTCGCCACCGCCCTCCCGGAGATCGTCGGTGAACTCCAGGGACTGGACCGGATGTCGTGGGCGATCACCGCCTATCTGCTGACGGCGACGATCGGCCTTCCCGTCTACGGGAAACTGGGCGACCTCTTCGGCCGTAAAGGCATCTTCCAGTTCGCGATCGTCGTCTTCGTCGTCGGCTCGGCGCTGGCCGGCTGGTCCCGCACCATGGACCAGCTCATCGCCTTCCGCGCCATCCAGGGCATCGGCGCCGGCGGCATCGTGATCGGCGTCCAGGCGATCATCGCCGACATCGTGCCGCCCAGGGACCGCGGCCGCTTCATGGGCCTCATCGGCGCCGCCTTCGGCCTCGCGGCGGTGGCCGGGCCGCTGCTCGGCGGCTTCTTCACCGACCACGCGTCCTGGCGCTGGTGCTTCTACATCAACGTCCCGTTCGGGCTCGTCACCATGGCGGTCATCGCCGTCGTACTGAAGGTCCCGAAGCCCGACGTACGGCCGCGACTCGACGTACTCGGCGCGCTGTTGCTCGCCGCCGCCTCCACCTGCCTTGTGCTGCTGACCAGTTGGGGTGGTACGGAGCACGCCTGGGACTCGCGGGTCATTCTCGGCCTCGCCGCCGGCGCTGCCGGAACGACTCTGCTGTTCATCGTCGTCGAAAGCTGCACGCCCGAACCACTCATGCCGCTGCGGCTGTTCCGCGACTCGGTCTTCACCATCACCAGCCTGGTCGGCGCGGTCGTCGGCATCGCGCTCTTCGGGGCCGCCGGCTACCTGCCGACGTTCCTCCAGATGGCCGGCGGCGCCGGCGCCACCGAATCCGGGCTGCTGATGCTGCCGATGATGGGCGGGCTGGTCATCGCCTCGATCCTCTCGGGGCACCTCATCAGCCGCACCGGCCGCTACCGCATTTATCCGGCCGTCGGCAGCGCGTGCTCCGTGGTCGGCATGTGGCTGCTGTCCCGGCTGGAGGCCGACACCTCCCCCCTGCACTACAGCATCTGGATGGCATTGCTCGGCACCGGCATCGGACTCGTCATGCCGGTGCTCGTCCTCGCCGTCCAGAACTCCGTGCCCCCGGCCGAGCTCGGCGCCGCCACCAGCGCCCACACCTACTTCCGCCAGATCGGCGGCAGCGTCGGCGCCGCCGTCTTCGGCACCCTCTTCGCGAACCGGCTCGCGGACGCGCTCGCCGAGCGGCTGCCCGCCGGCGCGGACCTCCCCGATCCGGCGTCCATCACCCCGCAGCTCGTGCATGCCATGGAGCCCGCGCTGCGCGACGCCTACATCGAGGCGTACGCGGAGGCCATGCCGCGGATCTTCCTCTACCTCGTGCCGGTGCTCGTACTCGGCCTGCTCATCGCCTGCTTCCTCAAGGAGAAACCGCTGGTGTCCCACAACGCCCCCGCAGCCGAGACCTCCGCGATCCCCGCGGCCCGCACCGCACCCACCGCCCCGTACCTGTCGGGCGTCCCCGTCTGCGGCACCGTCCAGCACCACGACGGCAGCGTCGTGCCGCGCGCCGCCCTCACCCTCATCGACGTGTCCGGGCGGCAGGTCGGGCGCGGTGCGAGCGGCGACGACGGGCGGTACGCGCTGAGCGTGGCCGGATCCGGGTCGTACGTGATGATCGCGGCGGCCGGCGGGCACCAGCCGCAGGCCGTCACCGTCACCGTCGGCGAACGCCCCGTCGAGCTCGATGTGGTGCTCGGTGGCGCGGGGCGCCTCGCCGGGACCGTGCACACCGCGGACGGGACACCGGTGCGGGACGCCGCCGTGACACTCACCGACGTACGCGGCGAGGTCGTCGCCTCGACGCGCAGCGGGCGCGAGGGCGGCTATGTGATCACGGAGCTGGTGGCGGGGGAGTACACCCTGGCCGGCAGCGCGCCCGCGTTCCGGCCCGCCGCACTTCCGGTCAGCGTGCAGGCCTCGCGGGAGACCCGGCAGGACATCGAGCTGGCGGGCGGCGCGGTGCTGCGCGGCACCGTACGGGCGAGCGGTGGCCGGCCCGTCGAGGACGCCCGGGTGACGCTGCTCGACGCCGGGGGCAATGTGGTCGACACGCTCACCACAGGACTCGACGGCACATTCCGCTTCGTCGATCTGTCGTCCGGCGAGTACACGGTGATCGCCGCGGGCTACCCGCCGGTCGCCACCGTGCTCCAGGTCGCGGGCGGCGGGCGTACCGAACGCGATCTCCAGCTCGGCCACGAGGACTGACCTTTCACCGCATGCGAACGCCCCTTGTGCGCGGGCGCACGACCTATTGCGTCGTTGCCCCGCGCGGGGCGGCCCGCGAGCCGTACCTTGGTGGGCGAAGCCACAGAATCTTTCGGCGGGAAGGGAGCCTCCCACCCATGGACAGTGGCACGGGGCCCACGGCGCCGCGCGAGCGTGCGGCCACCGGCCGGATTCCGCTTGCCGTGGTCGTGGTGGACGGCGACGGGCTCGTGTCGCACTGGTCCACCGGGGCGCGGCGCTTGTTCGGTCCGCCCAGGGAAGAGGCGGTCGGACGGCTCGCCACCGACCTCATGCCGGTCTCCGGAGCCCTCGCCGACGACAGGGCGTACGCGGCGTACGAGTCCTGGGAAGGGCTCGGCCCCGGACTCGACGACACCCTGAGCGGCCTCACCTCCTATCCCGCCGCAGGCCGGGCCACGCTCTTCGAGCCGGGGCGCGACCGGCTCGACGTGCTGTGGTGGGCGTATCCGCTGGTCGGTCCCGGGCCCGAGCGGCTGCTCGTACTCGCGGCGGACGCCGGCCGGCTGGAGAGCGAGCACCCGGCCGAGGGGCGTGGCACCGAGCGGATCGCCCCGGGGTTCGCCCTGCACACCGAGTTCCCGGGATCCGACGAGCTCGCCCGGTGGCTACCCGAGATCCTGCCGGGCATGAGCGTCGGCGAGTCCGGCCGCATCGTGTCGCAGGTCCTCGAACTGGGCTGTCCGGTCATGGAGTTCAGCCACCACGATCGGGTGCCCGTCACACCCGACTGGGGTGTGCCGAGGCGGGAGCGGCGCGGGGCAGAGCGGCGGCCACGGGCGGCAGGGGACGCCGCGGAGCCCCTCGGCGTACCCACCGAGCAGGATCTCGACCTTGAGTACGCCGCCGTGCGCGAGCACCTCGAATTACTCAACGAGGTGAGCGGGCGCATCGGTTCCTCGCTCGACCTCGCCCGTACGATCGAGGAAGTCGGCGCGGCCGTGGTGCCGCGCTTCACCGATGTCGCGGGCACCTACCTGCGCGAGCAGGTCATCGCGGGCGAGGGCTTCCCCGACGGGCCGCCGGACGCCAGCACGCTGTGGCACAGGGTCGCCGTCGAACATGTCGACGCGCCGGGGCGCTGGGACGATGTGGTGCCGGTCGGTGAATCCATGGCCTTTCCCGTGCACACACCGTTCTTCCAGTGCATGACGACCGGAGATCCGGTGCTCGTACCGAGGATCAGCGAGGAGATGGGCACCGCCATCGCCGCGCGGTTCGAGAAACGCGACATCAGGCCGCTGATCAACGGACGCTCCATGCTCGTCCTGCCGCTCAAGGCACGCGATGTGGTGCTGGGCTTCATGATCCTGCTGCGCCACCCGGGACGGGCCCTCTTCAACGACATGGACCGCGTCACCGGCGCCGAACTGGCCGCGCGGGCGGGGCTCGTGCTCGACAACGCCCGCATGTACACCTACCAGGAGAGCGTCGCCGACTCCCTCCAGACCAGCATGCTGCCGCGCGTCGCGCCGCGGACGGCGGGCTGTGACACGGCGACCCGCTATCTGCCGGGCACGCTGCTCGGGCGGGTCGGCGGCGACTGGTTCGACTCGGTCAAGCTGCCGGGTTCGCGCACCGCGCTGGTGGTGGGCGACGTCATGGGCCACGGGCTCAACTCGGCGGCGATGATGGGTCAGTTGCGTACGGCCGTCCAGACCATGGCCGCCCTCGACCTGCCGCCCGAACAGCTCCTGCGCAACCTCGACGACCTGGCGCAACGGCTCGGTCCGCACTATCTGGCGACCTGTCTGTACGTCGTCTACGACCCGGTCCGCGGCGAACTGCTCCTCGCGAACGCCGGCCACATCCCGCCCGTCCTGGTGCGGGCCGCCGACGGGCGCGGCGAGCTGCTGGACCTTCCGACGGGGGCCCCGATCGGGGTGGGCGGCGTGGCCTTCGAGTGCGTGCGGGTGCCTGTTGAGCCGGGCGACCGGCTGGTGATGTGCACGGACGGTCTGGTGGAGGTACGGGGCGAGGACATCGGCGTAGGACTGGCGACGCTGTGCGAGTCGGCGGCGCATCCGGCGGCCTCGATGGACGATGCCTGCGACACGGTCATCCGGGCCCTGGCGGCGTCGTCCTGGAGAGAGGGCCGGGGCGGGCGCAAGGACGACGTGGCGCTGCTGATGGCCCGGCTCAACGGTATCGCGGAGCGGGACGTGGCCCAGTGGGAGCTGACGCTGGAGCCGCGCGAGGTGGGCCGGGCGCGGCGGCTGGTGCGGGGACAGCTGGCGGCATGGGGGCTCGAAGAGGCCGCGGAGAGCACGGAGTTGCTGGTCAGCGAGGTCGTCACCAACGCGGTGCGGCACGGGGAGCGGCCCACGGACAGCCGCCGCGGCGCCCTGCGGCTCGTACGGGGCGACGGGCTGCTCTGCGAGGTCACGGACGACGACGGGCACGCGCTGCCGGCGCTGACGAGTGCGGGACCGGACGACGAGGCGGGGCGCGGTCTCGCCGTGGTCAACAGTGTGGCGCGGGAGTGGGGCGCGAGCCGTACCGGGGAGGGCAAGACGGTGTGGTTCGAACTGGCGCTGGGGTAGACCGACGTGTGGCAGTGGGGAGCTGGAACATGAGCGTGACGAGCCGGTACAAGGACGCCTGGGAAGGTTTCTGGCGGGAGGCTCCGCACGAGCCGGGCGCGGTCTTCTGGGACGCGGAGCCCGCCCTCACCGTGGGGCTCCACCTCTCCCTCTTGGAGCCGTACATGACAGAGCCCGCGCTGCCCGTGGTCGACCTCGGCTGCGGAAACGGCACCCAGACCCTCTTCCTCGCCGACCGCTTTCCCCGGGTGGCGGGCGTCGACCTGGCGGCGGCCGCGATCGAGCACGCCGAGCACCACGATCCGGCCGGCCGGATCCGGTTCCAGCAGCTCGACGCGTCGGACGAGCCGGCCGTCCGGCGGCTGCACGCCGAACTCGGCGACGCGCAGGTCTATATGCGCGGCGTACTGCACCAGTGCGAGCCGGCCGACCGGCAACCGGTGGCCGAGGCCGTCGCCCGGCTGGTGGGGGAGCGGGGAAGGGCGTTCGTGGTGGAGCCGTCGGAGGCGGCGCGGGAGGTGCTGATGGGGCTGGTGCAGGGACCGGACGGGCCGCCGCCCAAGATGCGGCCGGTGTTCGCGCACGGCATCGCGCCGCTCGGGATGCGGGACGCCGAGGCGGCCGGGCACTTCCGGGCGGCGGGTCTCGCGGTGCTGGCGAGCGGCGAGCTGCCGCTGATGACGACGGAGTACGGGAGGGACGGGACACGCATCGAACTGCCGTCGAAGTGGCTGGTCGTCGGCCGTTCGGAGTGACGCCGCAGGTTCACGGGCCGGTCCTGGCGCGCTGAGCCGGGTGGCGCCGGTGCCGGGGTCCTACGCTGAGCCCGGCCCCGGTGCGGGGCGCCGGTGGACCAGAAGGAGCAACGATGCCGGAGCAGGGCCGGGAGCCGGCCGACGGGCAGCGCGAGCACTGGCAGCGCACGTACGCCGACCGTCCGCTGATGTACGGCGAGGCCCCTTCCGCCGCCGCTGTCCATGCCGCCGCGGTGTTCTGCGTGGCGGGCGCGAAGGACGTACTGGAACTCGGGGCGGGGCACGGGCGCGACGCCCTGTACTTCGCCGGCTGCGGCTTCACCGTCCGGGCCACGGACTTCAGCCAAGCCGGACTCGGCCAACTCGCGGAGCAGGCCGAGAGGTGGGGCTTCGGCTCTTCGGTGAGCGTCATGGTCCACGATGTACGCAACCCGCTGCCGCTGCCGGACCGCTCGGTGGACGCCGTCTTCGCCCACATGCTGATGTGCATGGCGCTGTCGACAGCGGAGGTCCGTGAGCTGGTGGGCGAGGTACGGCGGGTACTGCGGCCCGGCGGCACCTTCGTCTACACCGTCCGCCACACCGGCGACGCCCACTACGGGGCGGGCACCGTCCACGGCGACGACATCTTCGAGCAGGGCGGCTTCGCGGTGCACTTCTTCGACCGGGGGCTGGTCGACGCGCTGGCCGAGGGGTGGGAGCTCCGTGAGGTGCACGCCTTCGAGGAGGGCGACCTGCCGCGCCGCCTGTGGCGGATCACCCAGACGCTGCCGGGTGCGGGAGGGCGGCGAGCGGTGAGCGGTGGACGATAAGCTGCCCGGAGTTTCAGCCGATGGGGGGCGGACGCACGTGTTGGACGGAATACTGCCGGGCTCGGTCGTGACCGTGGAGGTCTCCGGGAACGACGTGCCCTGGGACGCCGTGCTGTTCCCCGAGGAGCAGGCATTCGTCGAGAAAGCGGTGGAGAAGCGGCGCCGGGAGTTCACCGTCGTACGGAGCTGCGCCCGGCGGGCGATGGAGAAGCTCGGCGTCCCGCCGCAGGCCGTCCTGCCGGGTGAGCGCGGAGCTCCGCTCTGGCCCGCCGGAGTGATCGGCAGCATGACGCACTGTGACGGTTACTGTGCCGCGGCGCTGGCGCGCGCCGGAGAACTCGAGGTGCTCGGCATCGACGCGGAGCCGCATCTGCCGCTGCCGGCGGGTGTCGAGGAAACGGTCGCGCTGCCGGTCGAGCGGGAGCGGCTGCGGCGGCTGGCCTCGGACGACCCCACCGTGTGCTGGGACCGGCTGCTGTTCAGCGCCAAGGAGTCCGTCTACAAGGCATGGTTTCCGGCGGCCAGGAAGTGGCTGGACTTCAGCGAGGCGGAGATCGAATTCTTCCCCGGCGACGGGGCCACGGGCGATTTCCGGGCCGTACTGCTCGTTCCGGGCCCTGTGCTCGCGGGCCGCCGGATCCGCTCGTTCGAGGGCCGCTGGGCCGTGCGCCAGGGCCTGGTGATCACCGCCGTGAGCGCGGCGCACGGCTGACGGGACCTGGCGCAACAGGGGAACGGGATGTGGTTGTGGCCCGGGCGTTCGTGGGCGCGTAACGTGACGCGGCATGAGCATGGACGTCAGGGCACGCGATGAGGGGACAGCGGATTCATGAAGATCCTCATCAGCGCCGACATGGAGGGCGCCACCGGTGTCACCTGGCCGGCCGATGTGCTGCCGGGCACCCCGCAGTGGGAGCGCTGCCGGTCCCTGTTCACCTCGGACGTGAACGCGGCCGTCCTCGGCTTCTTCGACGGGGGCGCCGACGAGGTGCTGATCAACGAGGCGCACTGGTCCATGCGCAACCTGTTCCTGGAGCAGCTCGACGAGCGTGCGGAAATGCTCACGGGCCGGCACAAATCGCTCAGCATGGTCGAAGGCGTGCAGCACGGGGACGTGGACGGCATCGCGTTCGTCGGCTACCACACGGGCGCCGGCACCGAGGGCGTCCTCGCGCACACCTACCTCGCCAACTCCATCACGGGGGTGTGGGTCAACGGCGAGCGCGCCAGCGAGGGCCTGCTCAACTCCCACGTCGTCGCGGAGTACGGGGTTCCGGTGGTGCTCGTCACCGGCGACGACCTGACCTGCGAGGACGCCAAGGGGTACGCGCCCGAGGCCCGCAAGGTCGCGGTCAAGGACTACGTGTCCCGGTACGCGGCGGTCTGCCGCACCCCGGCCCGTACCGCCGCGGACATCAGGGCCGCCGCCAAGGAGGCGACCGCTCTGGCCGTACGCCACGAGCCGGTGCGCGGCGGATCGTTCACCGTGGAGCTGGAATTCGACGCGGAGCACCTTTCAGGGGTCGCCACCGTGGTACCGGGGGTGGAGGCGACCGGAGAGCGGCGTGTCGCGTACACCAGCGGAACGATGTATGAGGGCATTCGTACTTTCAAGGCCGTCACGACGATCGTCTCGGCCGCGGTGGAGGAGCAGTATGGCTGACAGACAGCCGGTCAACGGGGGAACGGCCATCGGGGGAACGATCGACGCGCTCGCGCTCGACGAGGTCGTGACCTTCACGTCCGATCTCATCCGGATCGACACCACCAACCGCGGCGGCGGCGACTGCCGCGAGCGCCCGGCCGCCGAGTACGTCGCCGAGCGGCTCGCCGACGCGGGCCTGGAGCCCGTGCTGCTCGAACGCACCCCCGGACGGACCAACGTCGTCGCCAGGATCGCCGGCACCGACCCGTCCGCCGACGCGCTCCTCGTCCACGGTCACCTCGACGTCGTACCCGCCGAGCCCGCCGACTGGAGCGTGCACCCCTTCTCCGGGGAGGTCCGCGACGGAGTGGTCTGGGGCCGTGGCGCGGTCGACATGAAGAACATGGACGCGATGATCCTCGCGGTCGTACGGGCCTGGGCGCGCACCGGCACCAGGCCCCGCCGCGACATCGTGCTCGCCTTCACCGCCGACGAGGAGGCCAGCGCGGTCGACGGATCGGGCTTCCTCGCCGCAGACCATCCGGAGCTCTTCGAGGGCTGTACGGAAGGAATCAGCGAATCCGGCGCCTACACCTTCCACGCGGGCCCGGGCCTGGAGATCTACCCGATCGCCGCCGGCGAACGCGGCACCGGCTGGCTCAAGCTCACCGGCATCGGCACGGCGGGCCACGGCTCCAAGGTCAACCGGGACAACGCGGTGAGCAGGCTGGCCGCCGCCATCGCCCGGATCGGCGCGTACGAATGGCCGGTGCGGCTCACCCCGACCGTCCGGGCCAGCCTCACCGAGCTCGCCGCCCTGCACCACCTCGACGCACCGGACTTCGACGCGCCCGACTTCGACGTGGACGCCCTCCTCAACAAGCTGGGCCCCGCCGCCGCACTGGTCGAGGCGACCGTACGCGGCAGCGCCAACCCGACCATGCTGGACGCCGGTTACAAGGTCAACGTCATTCCGGGGCGGGCCACCGCCTATGTCGACGGGCGGTTCCTGCCCGGCGGCGAGGAGGAGTTCCGGCAGACCCTGGACCTGCTCACCGGCGACCAGGTGGACTGGGAGTTCCACCACAGGGAGACCGCGCTCGAGGCGCCGACCGACTCCCCGACGTACGCGAAACTGCGGGCGGCGGTGGAGCACTTCGCCCCCGGCGGGCATGTCGTGCCGTACTGCATGTCGGGCGGCACGGACGCCAAGCAGTTCTCCCGGCTCGGCATCACCGGCTACGGCTTCTCCCCGCTCAAGCTGCCCGTCGACTTCGACTACCAGGCGCTCTTCCACGGCGTGGACGAACGTGTACCGGTCGAGGCCCTCCACTTCGGCGTGCGGGTGCTCGATCATTACCTGAAGACCGCCTAGCAGTGACCAGCAGGCCTAGCAGGGGAGTTGGAAGGCATGGTGCCCACAGGGACGTACGGAAGCTGGCCGTCACCGATCGACGCCGAGCTCGCCGCCTCGCACGACGGGCACCCGGAGTACGTCGGCGTGATCGGCGACGAGGTGTGGTGGACGGCGCCGCGCCCGGCCGAGGGCGGCCGGCGCGCGCTGATGCGCAGGCGGGCCGACGGCGGCGAGGAATCGGTGCTGCCGGCTCCCTGGAACGTACGCAGCAGGGTCATCGAGTACGGCGGCCAGCCCTGGGCCGGGGCGCAGCGGGAGACCGGCGGGCCGCTCGTCGTCTTCGTTCACTTTGCCGACCAACGGCTCTACGCGTACGAACCCGACGTGCCCGGCGCCGAACCCCGGCCGCTCACCCCCGTGTCGGCGGTCGGCGGCGGGCTGCGCTGGGTCGACCCGCAGCTGCGCATGGACCGGGGCGCGGCCGGCGAAGTGTGGTGCGTACTGGAGGAGTTCACGGGCGCGGACCCCACCGACGTACGGCGCGTCATCGTGGCCGTACCGCTCGACGGCTCGGCCGCCGGCGACCGCGCTGCCGTACGCGAACTCTCCGACGGCGCCCACCGCTTCGTCACCGGGCCGCGGGTCTCCCCCGACGGGCGCCGGGCGGCCTGGATCGCCTGGGACCATCCCCGGATGCCCTGGGACGGCACGGAAGTGATCCTCGCGGACATCGACTCCGAGGACGGCACCTTCCGGGCGCCCTCGCGCCTGGCCGGCGGGGCCGACGAGGCGGTCGCCCAGGTCGACTGGACGGCCGACGGGCAGCTGCTCTTCGCCGGCGACCGCAGCGGATGGTGGAACCTCTACCGCGCGGACCCGCGCGGGGAGACTGTGGCGGCGTCGCTGTGTTCCCGCGCCGAGGAGTTCGGCGGGCCGCTCTGGAAGATCGGCCTGCGCTGGTTCCACCCACTGGACAACGGCCTGGTCGCCGTCATTCACGGCAGCGGCACCACCGCGCTGGGCATCCTCGACCCGGAGATGGGCGAGGTCGTCGACTCCGCGGGCCCCTGGACCGAATGGGCGCCCACCCTCGCCGTGTACGGCAGCAGGGTCGTCGGCGTCGCCGCCAGCCCGCGCAGCGCGTACGAGGTGATGGAGCTCGACACGGGCACCGGGCACACCCGGGTCATCGGCTCCGCGCACGACGACCCGGTGGACCCCGCCTTCTATCCCGAGCCGCAGATCCGCGTCTTCACCGGGCCCGACGGCCGCGACACCCACGCCCACATCTACCCGCCGCACAACCCCGGCCACATCGCGCCCGCCGACGAACTGCCGCCGTACGTGATCTGGGCGCACGGCGGACCGACCGGGCGCGCCCCGCTCGTACTCGACCTGGAGATCGCCTACTTCACCTCGCGCGGCATCGGGGTCGCCGAGGTCAACTACGGCGGATCGGCGGGGTACGGGCGCGAGTACCGCGACCGGTTGCGCGAGCAGTGGGGCGTCGTGGACGTCGAGGACTGCGCCGCGGTCGCCGTCGCCCTGGCCGAGGAGGGCACCGCCGATCCGCGCAGGCTCGCGATCCGCGGCGGCAGCGCGGGCGGCTGGACCGCGGCCGCCTCGCTCGCCGCCACCGACGTGTACGCCTGCGGCACCGTCATGTACCCGATCCTCGACCTGGCGGCCTGGGCGACGGGCGAGACCCACGACTTCGAGTCGCGGTACCTGGAGAGCCTCGTCGGGCCGCTCGCGGCGTACGCCGACCGCTACCGCGACCGTTCGCCCGCCCACCAGGCCGAGCGGATCACCGCGCCCTTCCTGCTGCTCCAGGGACTCGACGACGTGATCTGCCCGCCCGTTCAGTGCGAGCGGTTCCTGGAACGCATGGCGGGGCGCGGCATCCCGCACGCGTACATCGCCTTCGAGGGGGAGGGGCACGGCTTCCGGAGGGCCGAGACGGTGGCCCGCGCGCTGGAGGCCGAACTGTCGCTGTACGCGCAGGCATTCGGCATCGACCGCGACGACGTGCCCCGTCTGGAGCTCGCCAAATGACATCTGCGCCCCTCCTCGAGCCGCTGACTCGCCCCGCGCGACTGCGGCCGGGGGCACGGGTCGCCGTCGTGGCTCCCAGCGGACCCGTACCCGAGGAGCGGCTCGAAGCGGGACTCGACATCCTGCGGGGCTGGGACCTCGATCCGGTGGTGGGCGCCCATGTGCGGGACACCCACCCGGAGTTCGGCTACCTCGCGGGCCCGGACGAGACGCGGGCCCGGGACCTGGAGGAAGCCTGGTGCGACCTGTCGGTCGACGCGGTGATCTGCGCGCGGGGCGGCTACGGCGTCCAGCGCATGGTGGACCTGCTCGACTGGGCGGCGATGCGCGCGGCCGGGCCCAAGGTCTTCGTCGGGTACAGCGACATCACCGCACTGCACGAGGCGTTCGCCGTACGGCTCGGCCTGTCCACCCTGCACGGTCCGATGGTCGCCACCACGTCCTTCCTCAAGGACGCCCGCACCCAGGACTCGCTGCGCGCCACCCTCTTCGCGCCCGAGTCGGTCATGACCCTGGGCCTGGAGACGGCGCGCGTCATGGTCCCGGGCCGGGCGCGCGGTGTCACGCTCGGCGGCTGCGTCAGCCTGCTCGCCGCCGGCGTGGGCACGCCGGACGCGCGGGCCGGCGCCCGCGGTGGGCTGCTGCTCATCGAGGACATCGGCGAGGAGGCGTACCGGCTGGACCGGATCCTGACCCAGCTGCTGCGGTCCGGCTGGCTGGACGGCGTGGCGGGCGTCGCCCTCGGCTCGTGGGAGGACTGCGGCCCGTACGAGCAGGAGGTGCGGACGCTGCTGTACGACCGGCTGGGCACCCTGGGGGTGCCGGTCGTCGAGGAGCTGGGCTTCGGGCACTGTGCGACCGCCCTGACTCTGCCGCTCGGCGTGCCGGCCGTGCTCGACACGGACACCCGCACCCTCACCCTCGACGAACCCGCGCTGCGCTGAGGCGACGGGGGCTCAAGCGGCGTCGGGGTGGTCCCCCGTCGCCCCGTCGATGAGCTCGCGCAGGATGTCCATGTGGCCCGCGTGCCGCACGGTGTCCTCCAGCATGTGGATGAGCACCCAGCGCATCGACACGGTGTTGCCCGACCACGAGGTACCCAGGGTGTCGAGGTCGAGGTCGGCTATGGCCAGGTCGGCGGCGGCTCGCGCACGGCCGTAGAACTCCACGATGTCCGTGGTGGACTCGTTGTCGGCCACGGTCATGTCTTCTTCCTTGAACGGATCGAACCAGAGCGGTTCGCTCTCGCGCCCGAACGTCGTACAGAACCACCCGTACTCGACGCTCGCCAGATGCTTCACCAGACCGAGCAGACTCGTCCCCGATGGGGTCATGGGCCGGCGCAGCTGCTCATCATCGAGACCATCGAGCTTCCACAGCACGGCATCGCGGTGCCGGTCCAGGCTGACCTGGAGACTTTCCTTCTCGCCGCCCGTGAACGGCACCCGCTTCATCGTCATGCCCGGAACCTAACAGCCGGGTCTGACAACGCACTTCCGCGCTCCGCCGTCCGGCCCAGCCGTCGTCATCTTTACTGACTCGCCATCAATCTCCCGTGTATGAATGGTTGACAGCGGTATGACACGTGTCACAGCATGTCGAGCGCCGATACTTACTGGTCGGTAAGGTGTCCTCAGTGTGGAGGTCCGCATGTTCCGTCGCTGTCGCCGTCGCCGCCCCGTGTTCGTGTCCCGCAGACCGGTCGTCTTCGCCGCCGGCGCCGCACTCGCCGCGCCCCTTGCCCTCGCCGTTCCCGGGCAGGCGGGCGCGGCCGGCGGATCCGGCGAATTCACAGTTACGCCACTGAAGTTCACGGTGCAGGCGGGCGACCGGAAGTGCACCGTTGACGCCGACCTCTACCGCCCCGCCGGGGTGGACAAGGGCCGCCCCGCGCCCGCCGTCCTCACCACCAACGGCTTCGGCGGCAGCAAGGCCGACGGCTCCACCGACGCCATCGCCAAGGCCTTCACCACCCGCGGCTACGTCGCCCTCGCCTACTCCGGCCTCGGCTTCGGCAAGTCCGGCTGCCCCATCTCGCTCAACGACCCGGAGATCGACGGCAGGGCAGCGTCGGGCCTGGTCGACTTCCTGGGCGGCACCCGCGCGGCCGACGACGGCACCCGGGCCGACTACGTCGTCAAGGACGGCGCGGGCGATCCGCGCCTGGGGATGATCGGCGGCTCGTACGGCGGCACGATTCAAATGGCCACGGCCGCGAACGACCGCCGCCTCGACGCGCTCGTGCCCCTGATCACCTGGAACGACCTCGCCTACTCCCTCGACCCCAACAACGCGACGAACGACGGGTCCGTTCCCGGCGCGTACAAGTACCAGTGGACATCGGGCTTCTTCCTCATGGGGGAGGCGCAGGGCCTGCTCAACCCCAGTCTCGACCCGTCCCGGATCGGCGGCGGAGGTTGCCTGCACTTCGTCGCCAAGGCCTGCGAGACCACCCGGCTTCTGACCTCCGGCCGCTACCCGGCCGACCGCACCGCCGCGATGATGGCCTACGCGCGCAGCGTCTCCCCGGCCTCGTACCTCCACCGGGTCAAGGCGCCGACGCTGATCGTCCAGGGCCAGGCCGACAGCCTCTTCAACCTCAATGAGGCGGAGGCGACGTACAAGACCCTCAAGGCGCAGGGCACCGAAACCCGGATGATCTGGCAGTCCTGGGGCCACAGCGGTGGTCTTACCGACCCCGCCGCCGGTGAACTCAACCTCGGGCAGGGCAATCTGGAGACGAGTTACGTCGGCAAGCGCATCCTGGCCTGGTTCGACCGCTACCTGCACGGCAACAAGGGCACCGACACCGGTCCCGCCTTCGCGTACTACCGCGACTGGCAGAGCGGTTACGGCACGGCCGCCGCGCCGCCCGCATTGTCGCGGAAGGTCTACCTCTCCGGCGACGGCAAGCTCGTCGACAACCGGTCGAAGGTCGTGCGCGGCGCCCGTGAGTACCGCAACCACCTGCACCCCACCAGCCACTCCGAAAACTCCCTCTCCGGCCTGACCGGCCTGCCCGACCGCAAGCCCAGCGACACGCCCGGCACCTACCTGGGCTGGTCCACGACGCCGCTCAAGGCCGCCGTGGACGTGGTCGGCGCGCCAAAGGCGACGCTCAAGGTCGTCTCGCCGAAGGCCGAGCGCGTGCAGAACTCCGGTGACGCCGCCGACAAGCTCGTCCTCTTCGCCAAGTTGTACGACGTCGCTCCCGACGGCACGAAGACGCTCGTGCAGCGTCTGGTCGCGCCGGTCAGGGTGCCGGATGTGACCCGCCCCTTCACGGTCTCGCTCCCCGGCATCGTGCACCGGTACGAGGCGGGGCACCGGCTGGAGTTCGTGGTCGCGGCGAGCGACGACGCGTACTACGGCAACCGCGGCATCAAGCCGGTGACGGTCACCAGCGCCCCCGAGGACACCGGGGTCCTGGAGCTCCCGGTGATCAGGGGGACGCTCGGCTGACGCCGCGCGGCGGCTGCTTCACGGGGCGGCGCTCGGAAGTAGCCTGGCCGCATGTCAGAGAGCGTCGTCCACCTTGCCGAGGGGCCGCGGGTCGCCCTGCGGCTCTTCAGCCATGCCGACGCCGACGAGTTCACCGCGCGGGCGCGCGAGAGCAGGAGCCTGCACCACCCGTGGCTCTTCCCGCCGGAGCAGCCGTCTGCGTACGCCGCCTATGCCGGTCCGCTCATCGAGGACCCGACGAGGGTCGGCTACCTGGTGTGCGAGCGCTCCGACGGCAGCATCGCGGGCTTCATCAACATCAACAACATCGTCGGGGGCGGCTTCCTGTGCGGTGCGCTGGGGTACGGCGTGTTCGCGCACGCGGCGGGGCGCGGTCTGATGAGCGAGGGCCTCGGGCTGGTGCTGGACCAGGCGTTCGGCCCGCTGGGGCTGCACAGGCTTGAGGCCAACATCCAGCCCGCGAACGAGGCGTCCATCGCGCTCGTCCGCAGGGCGGGGTTCCGGCTGGAGGGGTTCTCGCCGGACTTCATCCACATCAATGGCGCGTGGCGCGACCACGAGCGCTGGGCGATCACGGCGGAGATGCGCGGCTGATCTCTGCGACCTCCTCGCCGTACCCCGCGGGGCTGTTCCCCGACTCGTCCCTTCCGGCGTTTGAGGAGCGGGGTCGGGGCGGAGCCCCAGGACCCCCTGGTCAGGTGGCGGCCGGCGTGATCCGATGGGGATCGGGCGTCGGCGGACGGCGGCCCGTGTGAGGGAGTGAGGCTGCCTTGGCCACCACCGTGCGACGTGCCGTACTGACCCTGCCCGCCGCCCCATTGGGGCCGGAGAACCCGCTTCCCGGACTCCGACCGCTCGACGAGCAGCATGCCGTCGACGAGCGGTCGCGCGCCGGGCTGCCGCGCGACATGGCCCGTCAGGTCGGATACGAACCGCTGCGCACCCTCCTGCCCGTACGCGTCCTGGACGGCTACGGACGCGAGCGCACGCCGACGGACCTCGACGCGATCGTCATCGAGAACGACCGCCTGCGAGCCACCGTGCTGCCCGGCCTCGGCGGGCGCGTGCATTCGCTGTTCCACAAGCCGACCGGACGCGAACTCCTTTACCGCAACCCGGTTTTCCAGCCCGCCGACTTCGCGCTCAACGGCGCCTGGTTCTCCGGGGGGCTGGAGTGGAACATCGGCGCCACCGGACATACGACGCTGTCCTGCGCCCCGCTGCACGCCGCGATCGTCCCCGCCCCCGACGGCGGCGACATGGTCAGGCTCTGGGAGTGGGAACGGCTGCGCGACCTGCCCTTCCAGGTCGACCTGTGGCTGCCGGCCGACTCCGACTTCCTGTACGTCGGCGTACGGATACGCAACCCGCACGAGCGGACCGTCCCTGCCTACTGGTGGTCCAACATCGCGGTCCCGGAGGACGAGGGGACCCGTGTCCTCGCCCCGGCGGACGAAGCCTGGCACTTCGGGTACGAGCGCAGCCTGCGGCGCGTCCCCGTCCCGGATTCGGGCGGCGACGGGGTCGACCGTACGTACCCGCTGCGCGGCGACTACCCGGCGGACTACTTCTACGAGGTGCCACAAGACGCCCGCAAGTGGATCGCGGCGCTCGACGCCGACGGCCGGGGACTCGTCCAGACCTCCACCGACCAACTGCGCGGGCGCAAGCTGTTCCTGTGGGGCGCGGGGCGTGGCGGGCGGCGCTGGCAGCAGTGGCTGACCGAGCCTGGCACCCCGGGGTACGCCGAGATCCAGGCCGGCCTCGCCCGTACGCAGCTGGAGCACGTACCGCTGGAGGCGGGAGCCGAGTTCAGCTGGCTGGAGGCGTACGGTCCGCTGGCCGCCGACCCCGGTGCGGTGCACGGCGAGGACTGGGCCGCTGCCCGCGCGGAGGCCGGCGCCCGGCTGGAGGACGCGCTGCCACGGGCGCGGGTGGACGCGGCGTACGAGGCGTGGAGGCCGTACGCCGACCACGAGCCGGGGGAGTCGCTCGCGACCGGCTCGGGGTGGGGCGCGCTGGAGGTGCTGCGCGCCGGATTCAAGCTTCCCGGCACGCCCTTCGGCGAGGCGACGCTCGGGGAACAGCAGGAGCCATGGGTGGAGTTGCTGCGCAGCGGTACGTTTCCGGACGCCTCTGGCGAGGCGGCGCCGCCCGGGCCGTCCCTGGTCGCGACGCACTGGCGCGACATGCTGGAGACGGCGCCGGCGGAGCCCCTCACCGAGTACCACCTGGGCGTCGCCCAGTGGCACGCGGGCGATCTGGCGCAGGCGGTGCGCAGTTGGGAGCGCGGCCTTCAAGTCAGCCGGTCGCGATGGCCGTTGCTGCGCTGCCTCGCTGTCGCCGACCGGGACGCGGGCAACGTGGGGCGCGCCGCCGATCACTACGCCGAGGCGTTCGAAGACATCTGTAGGGAGCGGCACGAGCGTGACGGCGAGGCGTGGGCGGCGGCGACGGCCGCTCTGGGGCGCGAGGCGATCGCCGCGCTGCTGGCGGCGGGGCGGGCGGATGCGGCGCGCACGGTCTGGGACGCGCTGCCTCCCGTCCTGCGGGGGAGCGGCCGCTTCCGGCTCGTCGAGGCGCAGCTTCTCGTCGCCGAGGGCGACAAGGAGGGCGCCCGCGCCCTCTTCGACGCCGGGTTCGAGGTGCCGGACCTGCGGGAGGGCGCGGAAGTGCTGGGCGAGGTGTGGGCGGCGGTGAGCGACGAGCCGTTGCCTGACGCGTACGACTACCGGATGCGGCCGGCGGGGGAGTAGTTCAGTTCGCCGCGCGGCGGTCGACGTACTCGAAGACCGAGCCGTCGGGGTGCGCGGCGATCAGGTTGCGGCCGACGGGGGTCGGGACGGGGCCCGCGATGATGCGGGCGCCGGCGCCGGTCAGGGCTGCGCCGGCCTCGTCGACGTCCTTGACGGCGATGGTCGCCGACACCTTGCGCAGCACTTCCAGTTCGGACTCGGGGCCGCTCATCAGGAGGAAGCAGCCGACCGCTGCGACGGAGACGCCGCCGCGCTCGAAGCGCAGGGCGCGGCTTCCGGTGAGGCGTTCGTAGAAGGCCACCGTGGCCTCCAGGTCTTCGACGCAGATGCGCAGCGTGGTTCCCAGGATCTCCATGGGATCAGGGTAGTTGGTGCTCTGTCTGCCCGGCGGGGGTACGCCGACGATGCCCTGCGGGGCTTTTCCCCACCCCGCCCCTTCCCGAACTGGGGGCAAGCCCCCAGCCCCCCAGACAACACAGACGCCCTTCGGGCGTGTCCTCAAACGCCGGACGGGCTGGATTCGGCCGCACCATCCAGCCCCTCCGGCGTTTGAGGAGCGGGGTCTGGGGCAGCGCCCCAGTTCACCCCTCGTCCTCACGCGCGGCACAGCACCTCGCCGTGCGGCACCATGAACCACGCGTCCTCCCGGCTGCCCCACTCCCGCCACGCCCCGGCGATCGCCGACAGGTCGTCCGGTGTCGCGTGGCCGCCGGCCACTGCCAGTTCGGCGTATACGGATGCCGTCGTACGGTCCGCCCAGAGGCCGCTCCACCACGCCCGCTCGTCCGGCGTCGCGAAACACCATGCCGCCGCAGACGCCCGCACATCCGTGAAGCCGGCCCGCTGTGCCCAGGACAGGAGCCTGCGGCCCGCGTCCGGTTCCCCGCCGTTCGCGCGGGCGACCCGGCCGTACAGCTGCTGCCACTCGTCCATGAGCGGCACCTCGGGGAACCACGTCATGGCGGCGTAGTCGCTGTCGCGTGCGGCGACGATGCCACCGGGGCGGCACACGCGCCGCATCTCCCGCAGCGCCCGCACCGGATCACCGACGTGCTGGAGCACCTGATGGGCGTGGACCACGTCGAAGGAGTCGTCGGGGAAGTCGAGCGCGTGGACGTCGGCCACCGCGAAGTCCACGTTCGCCAGGCCTCGTTCCGCCGCCACCTCGCGCGCCCGCACAACGACGTCCTCCGCCGCGTCCACCGCCGTCACCCTGCCCGGGGTGACGAGTGCGGCCAGGTCCGCCGTGATGGTGCCGGGGCCGCAGCCCACGTCCAGAACGTCCAGCCCCGGCCGCAGTTCGTCCAGCAGGTACGCCGCGGAGTTGGCGGCGGTACGCCAACTGTGCGAGCGCAGTACCGACTCGTGGTGCCCATGGGTGTAGACGGCGTTCTCCTGCGGCATGGCCGGACTCCTTCTCCCTCGAAGCGTGAAGCGGTACGCCGTACGGTACGCCGCCATGCCGGAATGTGAGACGTAAATCTTGTCATGTGAGATGAGGGGGGAGAGTACTGGTCTGCGGGGCGGGTACTCGCCGCCCATGGATACGAACCTGTCGCAACAGGTCGCCCAGGTCGTCCGCGACACCCTCAAGGACGAGCTGCGCGAACAGACCAGGAAGCAGCGCCGCACGGCGCGCCTGTACACCGGGGCCGGAGCGGCCGCGCTCTACGCAGGTGCGGCGGCCGCCGCGTTCCTCGTGCTGGTACTGGACCTCGCCCTGCCCGCGTGGGCGGCCGCGCTGGTCGCCGGGATCCTGCTCTTCGGGCTGGCCGTGGTGCTCAAGCAGCAGGCCGCCCGCCCCGGCAGCGGCGATACGCGCGCCGCCGAGCTCGGCGCCCCCGCCGTGCCGCCGGTCACCCCGCCGGGTGGTATCCCCTTCGGCACCCCACCGGTGCCACCGGCACCTCCCGCCGCCCCGGCCGTACCCCGGAGGGAATCCGAGGCGCCCGACCGGCGAGGCTGACGCTCCGCAGGGCGTCGCCGGGAACCCGTGCCGCTCGGTGTTTGGCCCCCGGGCTCAGGGGCACCGGGAAAGTCCACCGCAACCGCCCCGCCTACGAGGTGAACGCAGTGACCCGTAACCGTCCCCGCATCGTCATCGTCGGAGCGGGTTTCGCGGGCCATCAGGCCGCGAAGACCCTCTCCCGGCAGCTCCGGGACAACGCCGAGATCGTTCTTCTCAACCCCACCGACTACTTCCTCTACCTTCCCCTCCTGCCACAGGTCGCCGCCGGCATCCTCGAACCACGCCGCGTGACGGTCTCGCTGCCGGGGACGCTCCCGCGCGTACGGCTGGTCCTCGGCGAGGCGGACCACATCGACCTGGCGGCGCGGCGCGTGCACTACACCGGGCCCGAGGACGACACGGGCGAGCTGGAGTACGACCGGCTGGTGCTGGCCGTCGGCAGCGTCAACAAACTGTTGCCGGTGCCCGGCGTCGCCGAGCACGCCCACGGCTTCCGCGGTCTGCCCGAGGCCCTCTACCTGCGGGACCACGTGACCCGCCAGATCGAACTGGCCGCCGCCATCGGCGACCCCGACGAGTGCGCCGCGCGCTGCACCTTCGTCGTCGTCGGCGCCGGCTACACCGGGACCGAGGTCGCCGCCCAGGGCCAGATGTTCACCGACGCCCTCGTCCGCAAACAGCGCTCCTGGCGGCACGCCGGGCACAAGCCGCGCTGGCTGCTGCTCGACATCGCGCCGCGCGTCCTGCCCGAACTCGACCGGCGGCTGTCGCAGACCGCGGACAAGGTGCTGCGCGGGCGCGGAGTCGACGTACGGACGCAGACGTCCGTGAAGGAGGCCACCCACGAAGGGGTGCGGCTGGACGACGGGGAGTTCGTCGATACCAGGACGCTGGTGTGGTGTGTCGGTGTGCGGCCCGATCCGCTGGTCTCCGAGGTCGGTCTGCCCGTCGAGCGCGGGCGTCTGCTCGTGGAGCCCACCCTCAACGTGCCCGGTCATCCGGAGGTCTTCGCCTGCGGTGACGCCGCCGCCGTGCCCGACCTGACCCGGCCGGGGGAGTACACGCCGATGACGGCGCAGCACGCCGCCCGGCAGGGGAAGGTCGCGGGCCGCAATGTCGCCGCGTCCCTCGGGCAGGGGGAGCGGCAGACGTACAAGCACAACGACCTGGGGTTCGCCGTGGACCTCGGCGGGGTCAAGGCCGCCGCCAATCCGCTCGGCGTTCCCCTGTCCGGCCCGGTCGCGGGCGCCGTCACCCGTGGCTACCATCTCGCCGCCATGCCGGGGAACCGGGTGCGGGTCGCCGCCGACTGGATGCTCGACGCCGTACTGCCGCGCCAGGCCGTGCAGCTGGGCCTCGTACGGTCCTGGTCGGTCCCGCTCGACACGTCGGCGCCGCAGCTGGCCAGGGTTCCCGGCGGCCGACCGGACCGACCTGACGGAGCCGACCGACCCGACGGAGCCGACCGACCCGGCAGGGAGTGACCCCCAAGGAGTGACATGGACAGCGAACAGCTCATCGAGCTCGGGCAGCAGCTGAGGGTGGACGCGGTACGGGCCGCCGACGCCGCCCAGTCCGGCCATCCGACCTCCTCGATGTCGGCGGCGGACCTCGCGGCCGTACTCCTCGCCCGGCATCTGCACTACGACTTCGGCCGGCCCGACCACCCCGGCAACGACCGCCTGATCCTCTCGAAGGGCCACGCGTCACCGCTGCTGTACGCCCTGTACCGGGCGGCCGGCGCCATCGACGACGAGGAACTCCTGACCTACCGGCGGCGTGGCAGCCGTCTCGAAGGGCACCCGACGCCCAGGCTCCCCTGGGTCGACGTGGCGACGGGCTCGCTCGGGCAGGGCCTGCCGGTCGGTGTCGGAGTGGCGCTGGCGGGCAAGCGGCTGGACCAGGTCCCGTACCGCGTATGGGTACTCAGCGGTGACAGCGAGATGGCGGAGGGATCGGTGTGGGAGGCCGTCGAGCACGCGGCCGACCAGCACCTCGACAACCTCACCCTCGTCATCGACGTCAACCGGCTCGGGCAGCGCGGCCCCACCCGCCACGGCTGGGACCTCGGGGCGTACACCCGCAGGCTGCACGCCTTCGGCTGGCACACCATCGAGGTCGACGGCCACGACGTCGATGCCGTCGATGCCGCGTTCAACGAGGCGCGTTCCACCACAGGGCGGCCCACCGCCGTCGTCGCGCGCACGCGCAAGGGGCGTGGTGTCGCCGCCGTGGAGGACAAGGAAGGAATGCACGGCAAGCCGCTGAAGGACGCCGACAGCGCGATCGAGGAGCTCGGCGGGCCCCGGTTCGTCCACGTGGAGGTGCAGAAGCCGCACAGCGCGCGGAGCGCGAACGGCGCCCGCGGCGGGCAACTGAAGCTGCCGGGTTACGAGAAGGGCGACGAGGTCGCCACGCGCAACGCGTACGGCGAGGCGCTCGCCGCGCTCGGAACCGCGCGCGGCGACGTCGTGGCCCTCGACGGCGAGGTGAGCGACTCGACCCGGTCGCAGTTCTTCGCGAAGGAACACCCGGACCGGTTCTTCGAGTGCTACATCGCCGAACAGCAGCTCGTCGCGGCGGCGGTCGGGATGCAGACACGGGGCTACGTCCCGTACGCCTCGACCTTCGCGGCGTTCCTGACCCGCGCGCACGACTTCGTACGGATGGCCGCGGTCAGCCGGGCCGGTATCAACCTGGTGGGCTCCCACGCCGGAGTCGCCATCGGCGAGGACGGCCCCTCCCAGATGGGGCTCGAAGACCTCGCGCTCTTCCGCGCCGTACACGGCAGCACCGTCCTGTACCCGTGCGACGCCAACCAGACGGCCAAGCTCGTCGCCGCGATGGCGGAGGGCGACGCGCGGAGCCGGGGCGTGCGCTATCTGCGCACCAGCCGGGGCGCCACCCCCGTCATCTACGGACCCGACGAGGAGTTCCCGATCGGCGGCAGCAAGCTGCTGCGCTCCGGCGACGACGACAAACTGACCCTGCTCGCCGCGGGCGTGACGGTCCACGAGGCGCTGCGCGCCGCGGACCTGCTGGCGCGGGACGGCCTGCCGGTCCGGGTCGTCGACCTGTACTCGGTCAAGCCCGTAGACGAGCGCGCCGTCCAGACGGCGGCGGAACGCACCGGCTGCCTGGTGACCGTGGAGGACCACCATCCGCAGGGCGGCCTGGGCGACGCGGTCGCCGAGGTGTTCGCCGACGGACGGCCGGCGCCGCGCCTGGTCCGCCTGGCCGTGGGGAACATGCCCGGCTCGGCCACGGAGCAGGAGCAGCTGAGTGCCTCGGGGATCGACGCCGACTCGATCGCGGCCGCGGTAGCGCTCCTGGCGGAGAAGGTGATCGTACGGTGAGCGCGGTGAGAGCGCAGTGAGCGCGCGGTGAGAGCGCGGCGGGGCGTGGGTGGCGGGGTGCCCTGAACACCCCGCCACCCTCCCCGCGCCGTGCGGGCACGCGGGGCCGCCGGTGACGGGCGGCCCCGTGCTCGCGCCTGCGTGCTGGTGGGGGCGGTCGCGTGCGTACGGCGCCGGAGCAAGCCAGGAGAGAGTGACGATGAGCGACACCACGACCGTGACCATGAAGGCCGGCAACCGCACGGTGACCGTCCACCGGCCCGGGAAGGTCCTCTTCCCCGACTGCGGCCTCACCAAGGCCGATGTCGCCGACTACTACCGGCGGATGGCGGCGTTCACGGTGCCCCAGCTGCGCGGCCGGCCCCTGATGCTGGAGCGCCGGCCGGACGGCACCGAAGGCCCGCGCTTCATGCAGAAGGACACCCCCGCGCACTACCCCGAGTGGGTACGCCGGGTACGGGTCCCCAAGGAGGGTGGCACCGTCACGCACACCGTGTGCGACAACAGCGCCACCCTCGTCTTCCTGGCCGACCAGGCGTGCCTCACGCTGCACCGCTGGCTCTCGCGCGCCGACCGCGCCGACCGGCTTCGGCCCGACCGGCTGATCTTCGACCTGGACCCGCCCGGGGACGACTTCCCCGCCGTACGGGAAGCGGCGCACCGGCTCGGTGAGCTCCTCGACCAATTGCGGCTGCCGTCCACGCTGATGACCACGGGTTCCAAGGGTGTTCATGTGATCGTGCCCCTCGACCGGAACACCACGTTCGACGACTCCCGCGCCTTCGCCAGGGAAGTCGCGGAGGTCCTTGCCGCGCGCCACCCGGACGATCTGACCACGGCCGCTCGCAAACAGGCCCGCGGCGACCGGCTCTACCTGGACGTCGGGCGCAACGCCTACGCCCAGACGGCCGTCGCCCCCTGGTCGGCCCGCGCCAGGGAGGGCGCACCGGTGGCCGCGCCGGTCTCCTGGGAGCAGCTCGACGACAAGCAGCTCACCGCGCGCACCTGGTCGTTGACGGACATCGACGGCGTACTGGAACAGGCCCGCGCGAACCCCTGGTCGGGCGTGTCCTCCAGGGGTCGCGCGCTGGGCCCCGCGCGCGGGCGTCTGCGCGCTCTGCGCTGACCGGACGCCACGCACCGGAGCGGCCAGGCGTTTGGAACCGGCGTTGTGGGTTACCCGATGTCGGAGGCTGCCATGGCAAATACATCCGATACGTCCGACAACGCACCCAAGAACAAGCGGAGTTCGCACAACTCGCAAGCGAAGGCGGAAAGCCTGCCGGGCCCGATGGATGTGCTGCGCGGCGCGCGGTCGCAACTCGCGGAGCTCACCGGCATGGAGGCCGAGTCGGTCTCCTCCTTCGAACGCATGGAGGACGACGGCGGCTGGATGTTGCGGATCGAGGTCCTCGAACTGGCCCGGGTCCCCGACACGATGAGCCTGCTCGCGTCGTACGAAGTCACCCTCGACGACTACGGCGCGCTCAGTGGCTACCGGCGCGTCCGCCGCTACGAGCGCGGCAGGGCGGACCGTTCATAGCCGCCCGAATCGACCCGTATCCAT
This sequence comes from Streptomyces sp. NPDC002994, assembly GCF_040611155.1. Lineage (NCBI taxonomy): Bacteria > Bacillati > Actinomycetota > Actinomycetes > Kitasatosporales > Streptomycetaceae > Streptomyces > Streptomyces sp. NPDC002994. Next base: position 198,162 of record NZ_JBEXNQ010000014.1, on the reverse strand, counting down.
CACGACAAACTACACCAACCCACCCTTAAGGAGGGCCGGTCGGCATGACCGTAGTCCCGGCACAGCAAGGCGGAGGTGGCGGCGGTACCAGCGGCCTCTACGACGTCCTCGAACTCGTCCTCGACCGGGGACTCGTCATCGACGCGTTCGTACGTGTCTCCCTGGTCGGCATCGAAATCCTCAAGATCGACATCCGCGTCGTGGTCGCGAGCGTCGACACGTACCTGCGCTTCGCCGAAGCCTGTAACCGCCTCGACCTCGAAACCGGCGCCAACAAGAGCCCCGGACTCCCCGAGATCGTCGGTGACATCACCGAGTCCGGCGCCCGCGGCAAGTCCAAGGGCGCGCTGTCCGGAGCCGCCGAGACCATCTCGGGCGCGTTCAAGCAGGCCCGCGGCGGCGGTGACGAAGAGCCGGAGCCGAAGTCGAGTTCCCGGCGCGGCACCACCGCTTCCCGCCGGAAGGAGGAGCAGGTGTGAGTACGTACGTCTACGGCATCGCACGCGCCAACCACCCCCAACTCCCCGAGCCGACGAACGGAGTCGGCGACCCGCCGATGCCCGTACGCACCCTCAGGACCGGCGAACTGACCGCCCTCGTGAGCGACGCCCCCGAGGACCTCAGGCCCAAGCGCCGCGATCTGCTGGCCCACCAGACCGTGCTCGCGGACGCCGGCGCCGAGGGCGCCGTGCTGCCGATGCGCTTCGGCAGCCTGTCGGCCGACGACGAGTCCGTACGCACGGTGCTCGCCGAACGCGAGAAGCACTACCTGGAGCGGCTCGACGCACTCGACAACCAGGTCGAGTACAACGTGAAGGCCACGCACGACGAGGAGGCCGTCCTGCACCAGGTGCTGGCGGACGACGCCGAACTGCGCGCGCTCAACGAAGCCAACAGGGCGGCGGGCGGCGGAACGTACGAACAGAAGCTTCGGCTCGGCGAACGCGTGGTGGCCGCCGTGCAGGACCGCGAACGGCGCGACGGCGAACTGGTGCGCCAGGCGCTGGAAGCGGCGGCGGGAGCCGTCAGCCCCGGACCGGAGAGCAGCGGCTGGCTGGCGAATGTCTCCTTCCTCGTCGACCGCGACCGCACCGCGGAGTTCGTGGAGGCGGTCGACGCGTTGCGCAAGGAGCACCCCCATCTCGTGCTCCAGGTGAACGGCCCACTGCCGCCGTACAGCTTCGTGGAGTGACCGGAAAGGGAGCGAGTAGCCATGGGACTCCTGGGTGAGCTGCTGCTCCTGCCCGTGGCCCCTGTCCGCGGCACCGGCTGGGTGCTGCGGCAGGTGGTCGCGGAGGCGGAGCGGCAGTACTACGACCCGTCGGCCATCCAGCGCGAACTGTCCCTCCTGGAGCGCCGGCTCGAAGCGGGAGAGATCGACGAGGCCGAATTTGACCGCCGGGAGGACGAACTCCTCGACCGGCTGGAGAAGAGGAACCCGACGACATGAACAGAAGCCCGAGCCGCCGATGACGACGCCGAACAGGCTTCCCGACCCGTACGCCTCCAATGGAAGCGCGAATCTCGCGGACATTCTTGAGCGCGTACTGGACAAGGGAATCGTCATCGCCGGAGATATCAAGATAAATCTCCTCGACATCGAACTCCTCACCATCAAGCTCCGCCTCATCGTCGCTTCCGTCGACAAGGCGAAAGAAATGGGCATCGACTGGTGGGAGGACGACCCCTCTCTTTCCTCCGGCGCCCGTCGCCGTGAACTGGCCGAGGAGAACGAGCGGTTGCAGCGGCGCATCGCCGATCTGGAGGCCGCGCCGGAGCCCGCTCTCGAAGAGCGCGAGGACGAGGCATGAACGAACTGCGCTACGTATACGCGGTCACCCGGCCCTTCGACGGCGTCCCCCCGGAAGGCGTGCGCGGCCTCGACGGTGAGCCACCCCGGCTGCTGCACCACCGCGACCTCGTCGCCGTGGTCAGCCCGGTGCCGGCCGAGGACTTCGCCGAGGCGCCGCTCAAGCGGCACCTGGAGAGCCTCGACTGGCTCTCCGCCACCGCCCGCACGCACGAGGCCGTCGTCGGCGCCCTGACGGCCGTCACCTCGCCCGTGCCGCTGCGCCTGGCCACCGTGTGCGTCGACGACAGCGGCGTACGCCGACTGCTCGACGCGGGGCACGACCGCTTCGTACAGACGCTGGAGAGGCTGGAAGGACGGGTCGAGTGGGGCGTCAAGGTGTACGCCGATCCCGAGCCGGAACCGCAGCCGGCCGAGGTGCCGCAGGTGCAAGCCCCCGCGACCGGCCGTGACTACCTGCGCCGGCGCCTCAGCCGCCGCCAGGCGCGCGAGAGCGTATGGGAACGCGCCGAGACCATGTCACGCACGCTGCACGCGGAACTCTCCCTGTGCGCCGAGGCCGCTGTCCTGCACCGCCCGCAGGACTCCCGGCTCTCCGAGACGCCGGGACAGAACATCCTCAACGCGGCGTACCTGGTGTCGCGCGAGCGCGGCGAGGCCTTCGTGGCGGAGGTCGGCCGGCTCACGCCGAAGGACCCGGGCGTACGGGTGGAACTCACCGGCCCCTGGGCCCCGTACTCCTTCGCGGGGCATGCGGGGCAGGAAGAGACAGCCGGACCATGACGACGCCGCAGCCACCCGACACCGCGTCACCCCTGGCCCAGCGCCAACTCGCCCTCGTGGACCTGCTGGACCGGCTGCTGGCCGGCGGAGTCGTGATCACCGGTGACCTGACCCTGCGTATCGCCGACGTCGATCTCGTGCGGGTCGACCTCAACGCCCTCATCAGCTCCGTCAACGCCGACGTGCCGTCCCCGTTCGAGGAGGAGGAGTCCGCATGACCACCGAAGCCACCGGAACCACCGAAGTCACGGAAACCACCGAAGGCCGCCGCCGGGTGGAGCTCGACGCCGACACCGTCGAGCGCGATCTCGTCAAGCTCGTCCTGACGGTCGTGGAGCTGCTGCGCCAGCTGATGGAACGCCAGGCGCTGCGCCGCGTGGAGACCGGGGACCTCAGCGAGGAGCAGGAGGAGCGGATCGGCATGACGCTGATGCTCCTGGAGGACCGGATGGACGTGCTGCGCACCCGCTTCGGCCTCGAACCCGAGGACCTCAATATCGACCTCGGGCCATTGGGGCCATTGCTGCCCAGAGGCGAATAGGAAACAGGCAGACAAAGAAACGGGGCGGCGGCCCGAAGACCGCCGCCCCGCTTCTGTTGCCTCTCCTACCACCGATACCAACGGGACCTTCCGCCCGTGGCCGATGTGCTTCGCATCAAGAATCCCAGAAGCCAGATGACCAGGACCGCGATGGCGATCCACCAGAGAATCTTCACGGCGAATCCGGCACCGAAGAGAATCAGTGCGAGAAGTAGAACCAGCAGGATGGGAACCATTGTGTGCACCTCCTGATCCGCGAGTTCCCGGATTTCGCCCTCATACACTGAATACGCTGAATACCCTGAGAGTTGATGTGACCGGAAAGCCCGACCGTAAGACCCGGATTACCGTCCTGGTGGCACTCGCCGCCAATCTCGTCATCGCCGCCGCCAAGACAGTCGGCGGACTGGCATCGGGATCGCCCGCCCTGCTCTCAGAGGCCGCGCACTCCGTCGCGGACAGCCTCAACGAGGTCTTCCTGCTCGCGTCCCTGCACCGCAGTCGCCGCCCGGCGGACCGGAAGCACCCCTTCGGGTACGGCAAGGAACGCTACTTCTGGGCCCTGCTCGCCGCCGTGGGCATCTTCATCATGGGCGGCTGCTTCTCCTTCTTCCAGGGCTTCGAAGCAGCCCGTGGCGCCACTGGCAAGGAGTCGCACACCGGTTACGTCGCCGGGCTCGCCGTCCTCGGTGTCGCCCTCCTCGCCGAGGGGACCTCCCTGGCCCGCGCCCTCTACCAGGCGCGGCGCCAGCCGGGCACAGGCCTTGGCCGCGATCCGGCCCTGCGCACGGTCGTCGCGGAGGACGGCACCGCCGTCGTCGGCGTGCTGCTCGCCGCGGCCGGCATGGTGCTCCACATGGTGACCGGGGACGTCGTTTACGAAGCGGTCGCGTCCTTCTCCATCGGCCTGCTGCTCGTGTACGTCGCCTACCGGCTCGGCCGGGACGCCAGGACGCAGCTCATCGGTGAGGCCGCCGATCCCGAACTGCGCGCGCGCATCCGCGCGCTCATCGAGGCTCAGCCGGAGATCGACAACGTCGACGAGCTGCTGACGATGCAGCTCGGACTCGATTCCCTCCTGGTGGCCGCCCGCGTCGACCTGATGCCCGGCCTGGACAGCGAGGAGGTGGAGCTCGTCTGCGTACGCATCAAACGCTCCGTGAAAATGACCTGGCCGCGAGCCGACCACGTCTTTCTCGACGTCACCGAGGCCCCTTCCGAGGCCCCTGCAGAGGTCTCAGAGGCCTCTACAGAGGCAGCGGACGGTACACGGTGAGCGCCTCACCGACCTTGTCGATGGCCAACTCCCGTGGCGCCTCGGCCACTTCACCGTCGTACGCGAGCAGCGTGCCCGGCGCGAGATCCGAGATCCACACCTTGCGCAGCCGCTGGGCCGCGTGTACCGGGGAGCGGCTCAGCGGGCCCGCCAGCGCCGCCGCCAGCAGCCGCAGGCCCGGCAGCCGCCCGCCGTGCACCACGCGTACGTCGAGCAGCCCGTCGGCCAGGTCGAGGCGCCGGGCGGGGGCCGCGCCGAAGCGCTGGTACATGCCGTTGCCCGCGAACAGCATCCACACCGCGCGCCGACGCCCCTTGTGCTCCCCGATGTTGGCTTCCAGCGGTCGCTCGCCGCGCAGTACTTCGGCCGCCGCCAGTACGCCGGCGGGCCAGCCGCCGATGCGCGGGGCCCAGCGTTCCCTGACCCGTACCAGCTCGGGATAGACGCCCAGGCTGAAGGTGTTGAGGAAATGCCCCGGCTCGCCGCCAGGTCCCGGGCCGGGCGTGAACCGGCCCAGGTCCACCTTGACCGCGTCGCCGGACGCCAGGGCCCGGCAGGTGTCGTGGACTTCCTCGATGCCCAGGTCGTACGCGAAATGATTCAGCGTGCCGCCGGGGAACACGGCGAGCGGCACCCCGTGACGGACGGCGACGACCGCGGCCTGGTTGACCGTGCCGTCCCCGCCGCAGATACCGAGCGCCCGCCCCTGCTGCGCCGCCTTTTCCAACTCGGCCGACAGCTCGTCGGGCTCGCACTCGACGACGTGGGCGCGTGGCAGGGCGTCCCGTACGAGCGCCGCCGTGGCCACAGCCGAACCCGACTGTTTGTTGACCACGACGATCAGGTCCTTGCCGCCGGGCAGCGTGGGGGCTTCGGTGTACGGCCGGCCGGGGGCGGGGATCTGGTCCCGCGTCGGTACGATCCCGCGCACCGCGAACGCCGCTCCTATCCCCAGCGCCGCCCCGACCAGCACATCACTCGGATAGTGCGCGCCCGTGTAGATGCGGGAGAAGGCCACCGACGCCGCGACCGGGGCCACGACCGCACCCCACCCCCTGGACTCCAGCGCGACACCCGTCGCGAACGCCGCGGCGGACGCGGAGTGCCCGGAGGGGAAGGAGGTGGTGATCGGCTGGCGCTTGAGCTGCCGCATCAGCGGCACCGCGTCCAGGACGGGCCTGCCCCGGCGCACCGAACGCTTACCGATGGTGTTGACGGCGGCCGACGCCAGCGCGAGCGAGGCGACGCCGCGCACGGCGGCCCGGCGGGCGCGGTTGCTGCCGCCGAGGGCCGCGATCCCGGCGGCCGTAGCGAACCACAGCACACCGTGGTTCGCCCCGTGGCTCAGGCGCGGCAGGACGCGGTCCGCGCCCGGCCAGTGGTGGGTCGCCACGCCGTGGAAGAGCGCCCGGTCACGGGCGCTCAGCCAGGCGGCGATCCGCCCCGGCGCCCGGGGCGGGACATGCGCGTGTACTGAAGGCATGGCACGCGACTACCCGCCGGGACCTCTTCCGAATCCGGCGGCACGGCTCGGCTCGGGGCCGGAGGCCGCTGACACTTTGCGGCTCCGCCGTGTGAGGGGCTCCGCCCCAGACCCCGCTCCTCAAACGCCGGAGGGGCTGAGCGTTGCCGCTGCGCGGCAAATCCAGCCCGTCCGGCGTTTGAGGACACGTTCGGGAAGGGGCGCGCAGCCCTACGTCCCGTCCGGCCGCGACCACCGCAGCAGCGCCCCCAGCCCGCCCGCGGGGCCGGCGAGGTCCGGTGCGCTGTCGCCCGCCGGAGGGACCATGACCGCCTCGGCGCCGGTCATGGCGGCCGAGCGCAGCAGCGCGTCGTCGGCGCGAGCGGTGTGCGGCTCGCGCTCACTCAGGTAGCGCGCGTCCGTACGGCGTACGGCCAGCTGGTCGGGCTCGTCGCCCACCCACACCTCGCGGGCGGCGTCGGGCCCGTCGGGGTCCACCAGCAGTTCCGAGATCCGGTGCTCGCGCGCGGCGTCCACAAGTGCGGGCACCCCTTCGGCCGCGACGACGATGCCGCCGTCCACGGACGGGTTGCGGGCGGCCCGGAAGCGTTCCAGCTCGGCGGTGGCGTGCCTGCGCGCGTGCTCCTGCCTGGCCCGTTCCACGTCCTCGTCCAGCAGCCGGGAGTCCGCCCCGGCCGACCGGCCGCCGTGGCCCGTTTCGATGGTCAGGGGCTGGAGCCGCTGCGGAAGCGCGTCGTGCACGGCGCGCCGCTCACGCTCGTCGCCCGCCAGGACCACCAGCCCCGCACGGGTCTCCTCCTGACAGGCGCTCAGTGCCTCGGCGGTGTCGCGGGCGTTCTGCTCCCAGGTGTTCTCGACCTTCAGCTGGAAATGGCGTTCGGACCAGTCGTCGCTCGCGGTGCGGTGCAGCGGCCACTCCTCGCCGTGGATCTGCCCGGCGGGACGGCTGCCCAGGGTGGTGCGCAGCTCGAAGTCGGCGCCTTTGCGGTCGATGTACGCGACCAGGCAGACCGGTTCCTCGCCCGCGAGACCGAGCAGTGGGCCGACCCGCGGCAGCACGGACCAGCTGGTCACGGGGGCCGGCGGGCGGATCGCCAGGGGCGGGTCCAGCACCACTTCGCCGCCGTGCGCGAAGACGGCGCGGCCCGCGGGCGCCGCGCTGTGGGTGTACGAGGCCAGGGCGTCGTACACGGCGTACCCCGTCGCCTCGTCGGCGCCCTGTTCCAGCAGGTCGCGGCAGGCCTGGCGGGCGTGGAGCTCGCGCCGTTCGGGAGTGGACTCGTCGATGGTGGAGGTATCGGCGTAGACAGAGGCCCACGGGCCGGCACGTTCGTACAGTGGGGTGAGGAATGAGAGGTCCATTGCTCCCTCCGGGATGTCTGGTAGGACGTGCACGGCGGGTACCCGAAGGTGAACCATGAACACCATGGACTCGAACCTGAACCCGCTCCTCACGCGCCACAGTGAAGCGCTCGCCCTCTTCGGCGGCCACGTACACGCCGTACGCGAGAACCAGTGGCAGGCACCGACCCCCTGCACCGACTGGTCGGTGCGCGATCTCGTCAACCATCTGACCGTGGAACAGCTGTGGGTACCGCCCCTGGTGACCGAGCAGCGCACCATCGATGAGGTCGACATCGAAGGCGACGTGCTGGGCGACGACCCGGTGGCCGTCTGGGACCGCGCGGCCGCCGACGCGCGCGAGGCTCTCGCGGCGCCCGGGGCGCTGGAGCGGACCGTGGAGCTGTCGTACGGGCAGACCACCTGCGCGGCGTACTGCGCGCAGATGGTGTCCGACCTCGTGGTGCACGCGTGGGACCTGGCGCGGGCGATCGGGGCCGACGAGCGGCTGCCCGAGGACCTCGTGAACTTCACGGTGCGCGAAGTGGGACCGTACTCCGCCGACCTGGAGAAGAGCGGTCTGTTCGCCGCTCCGGTGGAACCGCCCCCCGGAGCCGACGTACAGACCAAGCTGCTCGCTCTGCTGGGGCGCCGCGTCTGAAAGCTTGGTCAGGGCTTCGAAGCGCGCGCGAACTCCTCCGTGAACGTCGCGCAGAACGCCTTGAGGTCGTCCGGCTTGCGGCTGGTGATCAGCGTGGCGGGGGAGGCCTCACAGACCTTCACCTGCTCGTCGACCCAGGTGCCGCCCGCGTTGCGGATGTCCGTACGCAGACTGGGCCACGAGGTCAGGGTCCTGCCGCGCACGACATCCGCCTCGACGAGCGTCCACGGGCCGTGGCAGATGGACGCGACCGGCTTGCCCGCGTCGAAGAAGGCGCGCACGAACGCCACGGCCTTCTCGTCCATGCGCAGGAAGTCCGGGTTGGCGACGCCTCCGGGGAGTACCAGGCCGCCGTACTCCTCGACCGAGGCGTCGCCGACCACCTGGTCGACGGGGAAGGTGTCCGCCTTGTCGAGGTGGTTGAAGGCCTGGATCCTGCCCGGCTTCGTGGAGACCAGCCGGGGGGTGTCACCCGTGTCGGTCACCGCCTGCCAGGGCTCGGTGAGTTCGACCTGCTCGACGCCCTGGGGCGCTACGAGAAACGCGATCCGCATCGTGCTCCTTCCCTGAACTGTGTGTTGCGTGTGCTGCGTGTGCTTCAGGAGCCGGTTCCCGGGCCCGGGCTGGGTGCGGCCCGGCTGATGTCGGCGAGCGCCGACTGCGGGTCCTGGAACTCCGCGAGGTCGCCGATACTCACCACACCGAGCGGCCGGCCGTCCTCGACGACGGGGAGCCGCCGGATCGCGTGCTGACGCATCAGGGTGACCGCCGTCGACACCTCGTCGTCCGGGCCGATGCACACCGGCGCCGGTGTGCACACGGACTGGGCGTTGACGGTGAGGGGGTCGACGCCGTCCGCGACCGCGCGCAGCGCGATGTCCCGGTCGGTGAGCACACCGATCAGCTGGTTGTCCTGCGCCACGAGCACATCACCGATGTCCTGCGCGCGCATCAGTTGCGCCGCTTCCACGAGCGAGGCATCGGGCCGTACGGCTGCGACGCCTGCCGTCATGACTTCCCTCACGAACTGGGCCATGGCTGTCTGCCTCATCTCTCTTCACTCGCGCTGTTGGCTACCGGCGCGGGTACCCGTGGCGCGGGTGGCAAACATCCGCCGACGTGGGGTGTTTGAGCCGCGGGGGACGGGGGACTCGGTGCGCGGCTGAGCGGCCATGGGAAAAGGGATGGGTCTCCGGGCGCGGCCCGCACCGCTTCGAACGGCGGCGGTGCGGGCCGCGCCCGGAGTGTTTGTTCCGGTTTCCGGCGGCTTCGGGCAGCTCCGGCAGCTTCGGGGGTTTGCGTACCGCTGTGCTGGTGACCCGGCACGAAGGCCGTCCCAAGGAAGGACAGAGCCAATGGTGGGCTTAACCGTCCTGATCCCGGTACTCATTCCGGTTCTCATGCTGGGTGTGATCATCGCGCTCGGCCGCTACGAAGAATTCATATTGCCGACGGAACTGCCGACGGAGGCGAAGGGCAATCGCCCTCGCCACCGCCGGACAGGCTGAGGACTCAGTCGTCCGCGCCGCGCCGGGGGCTGCCCGGCAGGAACTCCTGGAGCTTCGACTTCAGGCCCTGCTTCATCACCGCAGCCCCCTCCGCGTCGCCCTTCAGCAGCGCCGAGGCCGTCGCCTCGATCTGGTCCCACGTCGCGTGCGGCGGGATCGGCGGCACCGACGGGTCGGTGACGAAGTCCAGTACGACCGGCCGGTCCGCCTCCAGCGCGGTACGCCACGCGCTCTCCACCTGCTCAGGCTTCTCCACCCGGATCCCGACGAGGCCGATCGACTCGGCGAACGCCGCGTACGGCACATCGGGGATCGACTGCGACGGCAGGAAGGACGGGGCGCCGCCCATCGCCCGCAGCTCCCAGGTCACCTGGTTCAGATCCCGGTTGTTCCAGACGGCCACGATCAGCCGTGGGTCCTCCCACAGGTGCCGGTACTTCGCGACCGAGATCAGCTCCGCCATACCGTTCATCTGCATCGCCCCGTCGCCGACGAGCGCGATCGCGGGCCGGTTCGGATGCGCGAACTTCGCCCCGATCGCGTACGGCACCCCGCACCCCATCGTCGCCAGCGTCCCCGACAGCGACGCCCGCATGTCGCCGCGCAGCCGCACATGGCGCGCGAACCAGTTGGTGGCCGAGCCCGAGTCGGCCGTCACCATCGCGTGCTCCGGCAGCAGCCGCGACAGCTCTGCCGCCACCTGCTCCGGATTGACCGGATCGGCGGACAGCGCGGCCCGCCGCTCCATGACCTCCGTCCACCGCTCGACGCTCGCGCAGATCTCGTCGAACCAGTCCCGCGACTCCTGGCGCCGCAGCAGAGGGACGAGTTCGCGCAGCGTCGCCCGCGCGTCGCCGACCAGGTTCACCTCGTACGGGTAGCGCATCCCGATCATGTGCGGATCGATGTCGATCTGCACGGCCCGCGCCTTGCCGAACTCCGGCAGGAACTGGGAGTACGGGAAACTGGAGCCGATCGTCAGCAGCGTGTCGCAGTCCCGCATCATCTCGTACGACGGACGCGTGCCAAGCAGCCCGATCGAGCCCGTGACGTACGGCAGCTCGTCGGACAGCACGTCCTTGCCGAGCAGCGCCTTCGCGACGCCCGCGCCCAGCAGTTCCGCCACCTCCGCGACCTCGGCCCGCGCCCCCGCAGCGCCCTGACCGGCCAGGATCGCCACCTTGTCGCCGGCGTTGAGCACATCCGCCGCCCGCCGCAGCGCGTCCGGCGACGGCATCGCGGTCCAGCTGCTGCGGTCCAGGCTGGAGGGGACCATCTTGAAGGCGTGCGGCGGCGGCGTGTACTCCAGCTCCTGCACGTCCGCCGGCACGATGACCGCTGTGGGACAGCGCCGGGCGTACGCCGTACGAATCGCCCGGTCCAGTACGTTCGGCAGCTGCTCCGGCACGGTCACCGTCTCCACGAAGTCGGAGGCGACGTCCTTGAACAGTGCGTGCAGGTCGACCTCCTGCTGGTACGAGCCGCCCATCGCGCTGCGCGCGGTCTGGCCGACGATGGCCAGCACCGGTACATGGTCGAGCTTGGCGTCGTACAGGCCGTTGAGGAGGTGGATCGCCCCGGGACCGGACGTCGCGGCGCACACCCCGAGCCGGTTCCCGAACTTCGCGTATCCGACCGCCTGGAACGCGGACATCTCCTCGTGCCGGGACTGGATGAAACGCGGCTGGTCCTCGGCGCGTCCCCAGGCCGCCAGCAAGCCGTTGATGCCGTCACCCGGATAGCCGAACACGCACTCGACTCCCCACTCGCGCAGGCGCGACAGGATCCGGTCGGCGACGTCGGTGCTCATATGAAGGCCTCCAGGGGTGCGTGCGGTGCGTGCGGTGAAGCCGGTTAAAGGCAGCACTGTGCCGAGTACCAGGCACGCGCTGATAGAAACCGGCCACCCGAGAACCTGACCCGTTTGGCGTGCGGGAGGCGGGGCACGAGCTCCATGTGCTTCGGACCGGAGGCACGTCCGTGGGAGCGGTGGTTTGCGCTCCGGGCGTGTCATGTCCCGGTGCCCCGGCAAGCCCTCCCCACGGTGACATCCGTCCGCCGTCTGCACCGTTCAGGGAGTTGCAACGAAGATGCGTACCACCACCGTTCGCAGGACGCACCCGCACAACGACGCCCCCGACACCACCGAGGCCTTCCGCCGCCTGTGTGCCATGCCCGAGGGGGAGGAGAGGGAGGCCGTCCGCCAGGAGATCGTGAACGCGTGGCTGCCGATGGCCGACCGGCTCGCGGGCCGGTTCCGTAACCGCGGCGAGGCCATCGAAGACCTGCGCCAGGTGGCCGCGCTCGGCCTCGTCAAGGCCGTCGACCGGTACGACCCGGACCACGGCTCGGCCTTCGAGAGCTACGCCGTGCCGACCATCACCGGCGAGATCAAGCGGCACTTCCGCGACCACATGTGGACCCTCCACGTGCCGCGCCGCGTCCAGGACCTCCGCAACCGCGTCCGCGCCGCCAGTCAGGAGCTGTCCGCGACCGTGTCGGGCCGTGCCCCCACCGTCGCGGAGATCGCGGAGAAGGCCGGCATGACCGAGGAGGAAGCCCTCAGCGGGCTGGAGGCACTCGACTCCTTCACCGCGCTGTCCCTGGACGCCCAGCTGCCGGGTTCTGGCGACGGCTACTCACTCAGCGACGCCCTCGGCGAACCCGACGGCGCGCTCGACGTCGTCGTGGACCGCGAGGCCGTCAAGCCGGCCCTCGACCGGCTTCCCGACCGCGAGAAGAAGATCCTCTACATGCGCTTCTTCCGCGACATGACGCAGAGCAGCATCGCCGAGGACCTCGGACTCTCCCAGATGCACGTCTCCCGGCTGATCAGCCGCTGCTGTACCCGCCTGCGCGACGAGGCTCTGCGGGACGCCGCATAGCGAGCCCGGCATGGCGTGACATCAGGTCCATGACCTGGCCCTCCGCCATGGAGAACGCCCGCCGGGGCCCCGTACGGAACAGGGTGAGCACCCCCTGTACGGGCCCGGGGGCTCCGGCCCCGGCTCCGGCCCTGGCCCCGTCGATGCTCGGCGCCGTCAGCGGTACGCACAGCAGCGAGGTGACGTCCGCCCGTACGAGCACCGGATCGCCCGCCGGGTCGCGGCCGAAGCCGGCCGTGTCCTCCGGCCGCACCTGGAGGCTTGCGGACCCGCCGCGGGCGGCCTCCATCACCAGCGGGCAGTCGGCCGGGTCCTGCCCGGCCAACACCTGCGCGAGCGCCTCGTCGCCCGGGGCGGCGTCGGGCCCGAGCACCAGCGTGCGCTTGAGCGGCTTCCCGGCGACGGCGTCGGCGACCACCCAGTCGGCGAACCGCCCGTGCAGGACCCGCGCCGCGGCCCCCAGAGCCGCCTCCTGGTCCCCGGGCGCGACGGACAGCAGCTCCGTCGTCATCGCGTCGACGAGGTCAAGAAGCTCCGCGTGCCGGGTCGACTCGGAGAGATCCGGCACCGCCCGCCAGCCCGCCGCGACGGTCCCCGGAAGTGGATAGGCGCCGGTGGAGACCCCGGACTGGAAGACGACGAGCACCGCCGGATGCGGCTCGTCCGGCGGGCGCAGCGGGGTCAGGGTGGCCAGCAGCCGTTCCTCCGGTCGTTGCTGGAGGTGGACGGTCAGGCTCCGGTCGCCCTCGCCGCGCGCCACGGCCGCGGCCTGCGAGCGGAACGCGGCCCGGTCCCCGGGGCTCAGCAGCGCCGCCAGCGGGCGCCCCGTCGCATATCCGGCGCGTACGCCGGTGAGACCCGTCGCGGCGAAGTTCATCCGCCGTACGACGGTGTCCCTGTCCACCAGGGCCACCGGCAGCGGCAGCCGCTGGAACAGGGCCTTGAGCAGCTGCCGCTCCTGTCGCTCCTGCCGGTCGGGGGAGGAGGCGTGGGGGGCGGCTGCCTTCAGTTGCTCGTACTTCGGCCACAAAGTGTCGGCCACGTGCCGGAGTTCGAAGAGCGCCGCATCCAGGACGGCGAGGTGCTCGTCGGGCGGCAGGGCGCGGGCTGTCCTCAATTCGCCGACCCGTCTGACGAAATCCGCCAGTTCTGCGCCGAAGTCGTCCGTCTGCGTCATACGAGAAAGCTAACCGGTCCAGCGGTTTTGCGGACCGGGTGGTGGGAAGCCGCACAAGGAAGGGAGGACGCCACCATGCTCTCCGAGCAGGAAGTGCAAGGACCGGAACCCGATTCAGCCGTGCGCCGGCTGTCCGAACTGGCGGAACAGTCCGCGCGCTGCGCCCCCGCCAGCTGCGGCGCCGTGGCGACGATCACCGACGGCGGCGCGGAACGGCGCACCACGGCGACCCATCCCGACCTGGACGCGTTGGCCTCGGTCCAGCTCGCCGTGGGCGACGGGCCGATCCCGACCGCGCTCGACCGTGGCGAACCCGTGGACGCGCAAGACCTGCTGAATGAGGAACGGTGGCCCCAGTACCGGGCCCTGGCGCTTGATTCCGGCGTACGGGCCAGCGTGACCATCCCCTTCTGCCGCACCGGCATCGAAGTCACCGTCAGTCTCTACAGTTTCCGCCCCGGCTCCCTGGAGCGCGCGGCGTACGGCCCGGTGGGCGTCCTCGGCGAGCAGATGACCGCCGGCCTGGTCCGCGACCGGCGCTACCGCGAGGCCCTCACCGAGGTCGACCAACTGGAGACGGCGCTGCGCTCGCGCGCCGCCATCGACCAGGCAAGCGGCATCGTGATGCACGTGCTGCGCTGCGACAGCGAGGAGGCGTTCGCGGTGCTGCGGCAGATCTCGCAGCGGTCGAACCGCAAGCTGGCGGAGGTCGCGGAAGCGGTCGTCGAGGGCAAGGGGCGTGGCCTGGAAAGCACTCTGGCCCGGCTCGCGGGACGCCTCTAGGATCACCCGTCCCTGTCTTCTCGTTTTCTCCCGACGGACGTGTGAGGAGTTCCGCGATGAGCACTGCGACGACCCCTGGGCCCGACCGCTCCAGACTCGGCCAAGTGGGCCGCCGCGATCTGCTGAAACTGTTCGCCGCGGCCCCGGTCGCGGCGCAGTGGGCCGCCGCCGGGCCCGCTGCGGCCGCCGTGTCGCCCGGCATCGTGAAACCGCTGCCGCCGGAGCTGTTCACGATCCGCGGCACCAACGCCGAGACGAACGTCAGCGCTTTCGCCGGGACTGGCCGGCTCACCCCCGCCGACCGCTTCTTCGTACGCAACCACACCTCCACACCGCGGCTGGGTGAGTCGGACTGGAAACTGACGGTGTGGGGGAGCGGGCTCGGCGGCAGCCGCCGGGTCGATTTCACGTACGGGCAACTGCGCTCCCTGCCCTCGGTCACCCGCACCGCTTTCCTCGAATGCGCGGGCAACGGCCGCAACTACTTCGACACCCAGCAGGGACAGCCCGTCATCGGCACCCCCTGGACACTCGGCGCGATCGGCGTCGCCCGCTGGCGCGGTGTGCGGCTCGCGGACGTCCTACGGCTCGCCGGCATCACCGACCGCGCGGTCGACGTGATGCCGCGCGGCCTGGACGACGCCTTCGTCGCCGGCGGCGTCAGCCTCGGCAGGCCGCGCAGACCGCTCCCGGTCGCCAAGGCCATGAACGACGTGATCCTGGCCTACGAGATGAACGGCGAACCTCTCCCGTACGACCACGGCTTCCCGGTACGGGTGGTCGCTCCCTCCTGGGTCGGGATCGCGTCGATCAAGTGGCTCGGCGACATCGAGGTGAGCGATACGCCGCTGTCCTCGCCGTGGACCACGCAGTTCTACCGGCTGTTCGGCGAGGCGTATCCGCCGGAGGGCAGCGTCCCGCTCACCCGGCAGACGATCAAAAGTACGTTCGAGTTAGCGGCGGGGGCGGTCTTCGAGGCGGCCCGGGTCCACCACCTGACCGGCCGCTCCTGGTCGGCGGCCGGGGCGGTGCGGAGGGTGGAGGTCAGTACGGACGGCGGGGCGCACTGGCGCCCCGCGAGGCTCCGCGACACCCCGCACCGGGACAGCTGGGTGCGCTGGTCGGCCGACTGGCGCCCGCGTCATGCGGGCCCGGCGGAGCTCCTGGCGCGTGCGACGGACACCGCGGGCAACACGCAGCCACGGGTCTCGGTGCACAACGCCCAGGGCTACCTGTTCGACGCGGCCGTCCGCCACCGGGTCACCGTGCGGTGAGCTGTGCGCTGCGTGGGTGTCCTCAAACGCCGGACGGGCTGGATTGCCCCGCTCACCCTGGTTTGCCGGGCGCGGGCGGAAGCCTGTGTGCCCCGCATGCCCCCGGGGCTCGGCCCCGCCCCCGGACGCCCTTCGGGCGTGTCCTCAATCGCCGGACGGGCTGAGATTTCCGGCTTGCGCCGGATTTTCCTGTGCGGCTCGAAGACCGTGGCCGTCCGGCGGCAGCGGAGCCGTGGCTGCCCCGGCCGTTCGGTTGCCCGGCGCGGAAGCGACGCTCGCGGGGCAAAATCAAGCCCGTCCGGCGTTTGAGGACACTGGGCGGAGCCCCAGGTCGCGGTGGCGGGGAAACAGCCCGTCCGGCGATTGAGGACCGGGGGCTGGGGCGGAGCCCCGGGTGGACGGCGTCCCGGGAGCGGGGGTTGTGAACCACCCGTATAACCGTATACAGGGCGGCGAGCCGATCGGCGTGGAGGTGACCGCATGCAGCGGACGGGCGAGGAAGGGCGCGGCCAGGTCCGGTACGGGCCGCCCGCCCCCAGCCCCGGACTGCCCGTACTGCCGGAATTGTCCGCCGTCCTGGCCGCCGCGGCCGGCCGCACCCACGCCGAACCCCCCGGCGGCGGGCACGCCCTGCGCGGGGCCGCCGCCGCGTACTGGTGGCGGCGCGGGCTGCACGTCGAGCCGCGGTGCGTTGCCGCCGCCTCCGGCGCCCAGCCACTCCTGTTCGCCCTGATGGCGGCCGTCGGCGGCGACGTCATGCTGCCCCGGCCCTGCCCCGCCTGGTGGGTGCCGCAGGCCACGATGCTCGGCCGCGCCGCCTACCACGTGCCCACCCCGGCCGAGTGCGGCGGCGTACCCGATCCGTTCGCGCTGCTCGAAACCGTACGACGGGTCCGCGACGAGGGCGGCGACCCGCGCCTCCTCCTGCTCTGCGTCCCCGACGACCCGACCGCCACCGTCCCCCCGCCCGAACTCGTGCACGAGGTCTGCGAGGCGGCCGTCTCCGAGGGCCTCCACATCATCAGCGACGAGACCTGGAGCGACACCTTGCACCGGCCACAGGAGACGGTGTTCGTCAGCCCCGCCGAGATGTTCCCCGGCCAGGTGACCGTCCTGGTCGACCTGGCCGGGGCGTACACACCGGCGAGCTGGCCCGTCGCCGTAGCCCGTTGCCCCCTCACCACACAGGGCGCCGCACTGCACGACAGGACCCTCGACCTGCTGACCGCCATCGGCGCCGTCGTGCCGGGACCCGTCGCCGAGGCGGCGACGTACGCCCTCGGCGAGCCGGAGCCGGTTGCCGTCAGGCTCCGGACCGCCGCCGCACTGCACGCGCGCGTCGCCGCCGCCGCGCACCGCACGCTCCTCGCCTCCGGCGCGCTCGCCCGCCCGCCGCAGGCCGGCCGGCACCTGTACGCCGACCTCGGACCGCTGCGGGCCGGCCTCGCCGCCCGCGAGGTCACCGACTCCCTGGAGCTGGAGGGGTACTTGAGCGCACGGCTCGGCGCGCCCGTCCCCGGCGGCCACCGCTTCGGCGACGAAATGGCCACGCTGCGCGTGCGGATCGCGACTGCTCCCCTGCTCGGGGCAACCCCGGAGCAGCGTCTGGAGTCCCTCACGTCAGCACAACCCCTGGAATTGCCGCACGTGGCCCGAGCGTTGAGCACGTTCGTAACGGCCTTCGACGAACTCCGCCGACCCGACGCCTGATCACATCGGCTTACGCCTTACGCCACCGAACGGAGCCCTCTCGATGACGGAGACGCAGCAGCAGACCGAGGAGCAGGCCGAGCCGCAGACCGAGCCGCAGGCCGGGCTGCGGGCAGAACGCTCCATCGCCGCTCCCGGCACGCTCGCTCCGCCCCGCCCCCTCGGCGAAATCCGCACCTGGCCCCGGTCGTTCGCCGACCGCCTCACCACCCCGCTCCCCGGCGTCAAGGCCTTCGCCAGGCTCGCCCGCGAAGGCGCCCTGCGCCCGGGACCCGAGGGCCTGCGTGACATCGCACTCGTGCCCTACGAACCCGCCCCACTGCCCGCCGCGGACATCTCCACCCTCGCCGTCACCTGGGCGGGCCACGCCAGTTGGGTCGTACGCATAGGTGGGCTCACCGTCCTCACCGACCCCGTCTGGTCACAGAAGATCCTCGGTACGCCCGCCCGCGTCACGCCCGTCGGCGTCCGCTGGGAGGACCTGCCGCAGATCGACGCCGTCGTCATCAGCCACAACCACTACGATCACCTCGACGCCCCCACCCTCAAGCGCCTCCCGCACGACACGCCGCTCTTCGTTCCGGCCGGCCTGGCCCGCTGGTGCCGGCGCCGCGGCTTCACCCGGGTCACCGAGCTCGACTGGTGGGAGGGCGCCGAACTGGGCGGTGTCCGCTTCGACTTCGTCCCCGCCCACCACTGGAGCAAGCGCTCCCTGACCGACACCTGCCGCTCCCTGTGGGGCGGTTGGGTGATCAGTGACCAACAGGGCTACGGGCAGCGGCTGTACTTCGCCGGCGACACCGGCTACGGCCACTGGTTCAAGGAGATCGGCGCCCGCTACCCGGGTATCGACCTGGCGTTGCTCCCCATCGGCGCGTACGACCCCCGCTGGTGGCTCAGCGACGTACACGCGGATCCGGAGGAGGCCGTGCAGGCGTGCGAGGATCTCGGCGCGACGCGGATGGCCCCGATGCACTGGGGGACGTTCGTGCTCTCGGCCGAGCCGGTCCTGGAGCCGCTGACCCGGGTACGAACGGCCTGGCAGAAGGCGGGGCGAGTGCGCGAGCGGCTGTGGGACCTGCCGATCGGCGGCTCGCGCGTACTGAGCGGGTAGCTACGCGCCCCGCAGCCTCCGCCACACCGCCGGCGCCCCGCTGATCAGCAGCGTCAGCGCCACCGCCGCCACGACGCCCTGCCACGGCTCGGGGAAGAGGGAGCCGCCGAGGATGCCGATCAGCTGGTACGCCGCCGCCCAGGCGAGGCACGCCGGTACGTCGCCCCTCGCGAAGCGGTGCATCGGCATCTTCGACAGCAGGCACGCGACCATCACCGGAATCCGGCCGGCCGGCACGAGCCGGGAGAGCACCAGCACCCGCGACCCGTGCTCGTGGAGTCCGCGCCGCGCCTGCTCAAGACGCTCGGGCGTCGCCCGGCCCCGCAGCGCCTCCAGCCGGCGCGATCCGTTCTTCGAGCGGATCCCGCGCAGGCCGAGCCAGTACAGACCCATGTCGCCGAGAAACGCGGCGGACGACGCCAGCGCGAAGACGACCAGCAGCGCGAGCGGGTCGCTGTGGTGGAAGGCCACCACAGCTGCCGTACTCACCAGCGCCCCCGTCGGCACCACCGGCACCAGGGATCCCAGCACCACCAGCAGGAACAGCGCCGGATAGCCGACCGCCTGTTGGGCCGACTCCGGGGGCACCTGGCGCACCACGTCCTGCGCCGTCGGTATCAGTGACGTCTGGATCAGTGACGTCTGGATCAGTGACGTCTGGATCAGCGAG
The DNA here is from genome assembly GCF_040611155.1 of Streptomyces sp. NPDC002994. Classification (NCBI taxonomy): domain Bacteria; kingdom Bacillati; phylum Actinomycetota; class Actinomycetes; order Kitasatosporales; family Streptomycetaceae; genus Streptomyces; species Streptomyces sp. NPDC002994. The sequence continues at coordinate 179,146 of NZ_JBEXNQ010000014.1, read as the reverse complement.
GCATGGCTCACCGGCACGCCTCCGGCCGGACACTCTCGCCGTGCCCGAGCCGGTGCACCGCCACGCCCGGTGCGATCCGCGCCGCCTGCCGTACGAACTCGTCGCCGGGCGAGTGGAACTCGTGCGGCCTGACCCCGTCCATCCCGATCGGCCAGTACGTCCCGTAGTGCACCGGCACGGCCGCGCGCGGCGCGATCCGCGCGAGCGCCTGCGCCGCCCGGCGCGCGTCCAGATGCCCGTGCCCCAGAAAGGGCCCCCAGCCGCCGACCGGCAGCAGAGCCACGTCGACCGGCCCGACGGCGTCCGCCATGTCGTCGAAGAGCCCGGTGTCCCCGGCGAAGTACGTACGGGCCTCACCGGTGACGACGTATCCGAGCGCGGGGGCGTGGTGCGGCCCGAACGGCAGCCGCCGCCCGTCGTGCAGCGCCGGAACCGCCCGTACGACCAGATCCTTCACCCGTACCTCGTCGCCGGGCTCCACCTCGGTGACGCGCAGCCCCTGCCCGGAGAGCCTGCGCAGGCCGGGCACGGCCCGCGGGGCGCCGCGCGGCACGATCAGTGCGGTGCCCGGCGCGAGGCGGCCCAGCGACGGCAGGTGCAGATGGTCGTTGTGCAGGTGCGAGACGAGCACGGCGTCGGCCTCGGCGGCCTCGGGCGGCGGCAGCGCACCGCGCCTGCGGCGCAGATGGGCCAGGCGCCGCGTGAAGAGCGGGTCGGTCAGTACCCGGGTCCCGGAGTCCGCGACGGTGCAGGTGGCGTGACCCCACCAGGTGATCTCCACCGTCACGAACGGCCTCCTCGCCAGTCATCGCCGGGGGCGCCCCCTGTACGAGCGTAGGCCGTAGCGCGCCTCATCGCGCGCCTCCTCCCCGTGACACGATCGGAGTAGGGTCGGCGGCGGCAGCCAGCACGGGGGGTCAGGTCATGGACGAGGTACGAGACGACGTACGGGACGACGTACGGGACGACGTACGAGTGGCGGCCATCGCCAGCCTGACTCCGCTCGAAGAGCTCGACAGCGATCCGTTCCTGGTGGACACCCGGCGCCAGCAGGCGATGTGCGCACGCTGGGCCGCCGACAAGGGTTACGTCGTCACACGGCAGCTGATCTTCTACGCGATGGCCCCGGACCACCGCGCACTGTGGGCGGACGTCGAGGCGGGCACGGTGGACGTCTTCGTCGCGCCCAACGAGCGCGTGCTGGAGCGGGCCCTGACGTCCGTGCCGGAATTCTCCGCGGAATGCGAGCGCCGGGGCGTACGCCTGGAGACGGCGGGCCTCGACGAGCCCACGTACACGGCGGCCATGAAGGCCGGCGTGCACCGGAGACTGTCGATGCCGACGGCCGGTTACGACGGCTGCTGACAGCTTCTGACCGGGCACTTTGCCCCGCTGTGCCACGCTGGAATGGAAGCGGGCCCCAGGTTCGGCCCGGGACGTGAGGTGGGGACGGCGTGGTCCGACGGCGATGGCGCAGCGCGGGCAGCGCCCTGCTGCGCGTGGTCACGGTATGGATGGTGTCGACGCTCACGATGCTGGCGCTCGCCGGCATCCTGCCGGACTTCCAGCTCAAGGCCGACGACGGCGACAGCATCACCCGTGTCGCGCTCACCGCGGTCTGGGGCGCGGGCGCGTTCGGTCTGCTGGGCGCGCTGGTGTGGCCCTTGGCCGTACGGGCGCTGCTGCTCGTACCCGTACTCGTACTCGGCCTGCTCGTCTTCTTCCTCAACGGCTCGCTCCTGCTCATCGCGCTCAGCCTCATCCCCGACGGGCGCGGCGAGGCCGAGCCCGAGACCGCGGTGGTCGTCGCCGCCGTCATGTCCGCCGTCGCCTCGGCGACCTCCGGAGCCCTCGCGGTACGTGATGACACCGCGTACCGGCGCAGGCTCTACCGACTCGCCCACCGCCGCCACCGACGGGGCGGCGACGACGGGCGCAACGGACTGCCCGGCACGCTCTTCCTGCAGCTCGACGGTGTCGGCCACGAAGTGCTGCTCCAGGCGGTCGCCGACGGACTGATGCCGACCGTCGCGGCGTGGCTCGACGGCGACGAACCCACGCACCGGCTGACCCCGTGGCGTACCGACTGGTCCAGCCAGACCGGCGCCAGCCAGCTCGGCATACTCCACGGCTCCAACCACGACGTCCCCGCCTTCCGCTGGTACGAGAAGGAGACCCGGGAGGTCGTCGTCTCCAGCCGCCCGGCGAGCGCGGCCCTCATGCAGCGCCGCGCGATCGCCCGTACGGGAGACGGCGGACTGCTCACCTTCGACGGCGCGAGCCGCGGCAATCTCTTCAGCGGCGGTGCCGACCAGCTCGCCCTCGTCCTGTCGATCACCGCCCGGCGCGGCCGGTCCAACCGGTCCCGGGCCGGTTACTTCGCGTACTTCTCCGACCCGGCCAACGCCGTACGTACCGCCGTCTCCTTCGTCGCGGAAGTCGCCCGGGAGATCGGCCAGTCCGCGCGCGCACGGCTGCGCGGCGACAGCCCGCGGGTGAAGCGGGGCGGGCTCTACCCCTTCATCCGGGCCTTCGCGACCGTCGTGCAGCGGGACGTGGTGGTCGCGTCGGTGCTCGGCGACATGCTCGCCGGACGCACCGCCATCTATGCCGACCTGGTCGCGTACGACGAAGTGGCGCACCACTCGGGGCCGCACAGCGCGGACGCGCTGAAGGTCCTGGAGCGGCTCGACCGGTCGCTGGAGCTGATCGCCAAGGTCGCCGAGCACGCGCCGCGCGCGTACCGGATCGTGCTCCTGTCCGACCACGGGCAGAGCCCGGGGGAGACCTTCAAGGCCGCGTACGGGCTCACCCTCTCCAACCTGGTGAGGGCGGGGTGCGGGCTGCCCGTCCCGCGCCGCGCGGCGGGTACCACCAGCGCCTCGGAGGCACGCGACGCCGTACGTACCGCGCTGCACCGGCCGGTGCCCGACGACGAGGAGGAGCCCGAGCACCCGGAGCCCGTCACCGACCCGGTCGTGCTGGCATCGGGCAATCTGGGGCTGATCTCGTTCCCCGACGTGGCGGGGCGGGCGACGCGCGAGCAGATCGACCGTCACCATCCGGCGCTGCTGACGACGCTCGCCAATCACCCCGGCATCGGCTTCCTGCTCGTACGCAGCGAGGAGCACGGCGCGGTGGTGCTGGGGGCGGACGGCGCCGAACTGCGGCTGGACGGCGATGGCGATGGCGATGGCGACGGTACGGGTGACAAGGCGCTGCTCGCGGCGTTCGGGAAGGGCGCCGCCGACGCCGTGCGCAGGACCTCCGGTTTCCCCCATGTCGCCGACATCATGGTCAACTCCTGGCACGATCCGCAGACCGGCCGCGTGCACGCCTTCGAGGAGCAGATCGGCTCGCACGGTGGCCTCGGCGGTGAACAGGCCCGCCCGTTCCTCCTCTCCCCGTACGTTCTCTCCGCGCCCGTCCCGGACGGGGAGGAGCTGGCCGGCGCCGAGCAGGTGCACCGGGTGCTGCGGCGGTGGCTGCGCGAGTGCCAGGGGCCGCAGGTGCCGGTGGTGGCGGCGGCGGATTCCCGGCCAGAAATGGAAGCGGAAGGACCTTTTCCGGTTGGTGATGGCGCCGTACGGGATAAATCCGCCTGATTTGGTGGCATCACCAAGTCGCCCGCGACGCGGAGTGCAGTGCGAATTCATGGTCCACTCTGTTGGCGGCACGCACCGGCTCGAGACCCAGGAGGAAACCACCCATGACGGCCACGGCCGAGCGCCCCGAGCGGGCCTTCCCCACCCCGAACGGTCTGACCGGCGTCGGCGTCATCGTCGTCGGCCCCGGCGACCGCATCCTGCTCGGGCTCGGGCACGACGGGCGCTGGGAGCTGCCCGGCGGCAAGGTCGACCCCGGTGAGAGCTTCGAGGAGGCCGCCGTGCGCGAGCTGGCGGAGGAGACCTCCCTGCGCGCCGACGCCGCCGGGGTGCGCATCGTCGCCGTACTGATGGACGGCGCCCGCGGCGTCACCCGCGTCACGGCCGCGGCGGTGCTGGAGAGCGCCACGGGCACGCCGCGCGTCACCGAACCGCACAAGATCGTGCGATGGGAGTGGTTCGGGACGGACGACGGCGTACCCAAGGACCTCTTCGCGCCGTCGGCGGCGGCACTGCGCGCCTGGCGCCCGGACCTGGACATCCCACCGGCCCCTGCGCACTGCTACCCGACGGCCCGCTGAGCCCGACGAGCCACGCGCCCGCGGGGTCAGTCCTTCGCGGGCCCGCCCGCGCCGGGCTCCGAGCCGGGTGCCTCGGCGGCGGACGGGTCCAGGATGCGGTTCAGGAAGTTCCGGGTCCGCTCGTGTCGCGGATCGCCCACGACCTGCGCCGCCGGACCCTCCTCGACGATCACCCCGCCGTCCATGAACACGACGCGGTCGGCGACCTCCCGGGCGAAGCTCATCTCATGGGTGACGACCATCATCGTCATGCCCTCCGAGGCGAGCACCCGCATGACCGCGAGTACGTCGCCGACGAGCTCCGGGTCCAGCGCGGAGGTGGGCTCGTCGAAGAGCATCACCTCGGGCCCCATGGACAGCGCCCGGGCGATGGCCACCCGCTGCTGCTGCCCGCCGGACAGCTGCGCCGGGTAGGCGTCGGCCTTGTCGGACAGCCCGACCCGATCCAGGTTCTCCCGGGCGACCTTGGCGGCCTCGGCCTTGCCCCGGCCCAGCACCCGCCGCTGGGGCAGGACAAGGTTTTCGGTCACCGTCACGTGCGGGAAGAGGTTGAACTGCTGGAAGACCATGCCGATCCGGCGGCGTACCGCATCGATGTCGACCTCGATGTCGGTGACCTCGGTGCCGCCGACGAAGACCTGGCCCGAGCTCGGCTCCTCCAGCAGATTCACGCACCGCAGCAGCGTCGACTTGCCCGACCCGGAGGGGCCGATGACGCACACCACGTCCCCCCGGGCGACGTCCAGGTCGATGCCGCGCAGGACGTGGTTGTCCCCGAACGACTTGTGCAGAGAGCGGATCTCGATCTCGGGCTGTGGCATCTGGCTCGTCCTCACTTGGCCTTGTCGGCACGGGCCTCGAGGCGGCGCACCACGAAGCTCAGCGGCACCGTCACGATCAGGTAGCAGAGCCCCGCGACCAGAATCGGGGTGGAGTTGGCGGTCTGGCTGGCCAGGTCCCTGCCGAACTTGGTCAGTTCCCGCTCATTGAGGGTGATGCCGAGGAACAGCACCAGCGAGGAGTCCTTGAACAGCAGGACGAGTTCGTTGGTCAGCGGCGGGATGACGATGCGGAACGCCTGCGGGATGATCACCGACACCATCGCCCGGGCATGCGAGAAGCCCAGCGAACGCGCGGCTTCCATCTGGCCCTTGGGCACGGCCTGGATGCCCGCCCTGATGGTCTCGGCCATGTAGGCGGCGGCGACCAGACCGAGACCCAGGGCGACCTTGCCGTACGTACCACCGGGAATTTCGGTCCCCGGGAACGCCAGCGGCACCGCGACGCCCACGAAGATGAGGATCAGCAGGGCGGGCAGGCCGCGGAAGAACTCGATGTAGACGCTCGCGAGCCACCGGTAGGGGGCCACGGACGACAGCCGCATCAGCGCGACGACCAGACCCAGTACGAGCCCGAACGCGAAGCCGGAGAGCGTGTACACCACCGTGTTGCGCAGGGCGGTGGTGATGATCTCCGGGAAGAGCTGCGCTACGAGGTCCTTCTGGGCGAACTGGTTCTGCAGCCGGTCCCAGTCGGCCAGCAGACCGACCAGGACCAGCGCCGCCACGAAAATGGCGTACTGGATGCCCTGCGAGATACGGCGCCGCTGCCGCCTGGAGAGGCGAGAAGTCACGACTGGGCGGCCTTGGGCAGCGGTCCGATCCACTGCTCGTAGAGCTTCTTGTACGTGCCGTCGGCCTTGGCGTCGGTGATGGCCTTGTCGATGGCGGCCTTCAGCTTGGTGTTGCCCTTCTTCACCGAGAACCCGTACTTCTCACCGGTCTCGATGTTCTGGCCGAGGACGAACTGGTCGGCGTTGGCCTTGTCCTTGAGCCACCCCTGAACAACGGGGTAGTCGATGACGACGGCGTCGACCTGACCGGTGCGCAGCCCGTTCAGTACGGCGTCGGAGCTCTCGAACGCCACCGGGTCGAAGCCCTTGCTGGTCGCGTAACTCTCGCCGGTCGTCTCCGCCTGCGCGCCGAGCTTCTTCTTCTCGGACTTGACCTCGTCCAGCGTGGTCACGCCGCTCTTCTTCGTCGCGAGCAGCGCCTGCGTGGCGTCGAAGTACGGGACGGAGAAGTCGACGTTCTTCTCGCGGTCCGCGGTGATGGTCATGCCGGCGGCGGCGAGGTCGCACTCGCCGGAGTTGAGAAACGCACCGGTTTTGAAGTTCTCGAACGGTGTGTCGAGGATCTTCTGTTCGACCTTGAGGTTCTTGGCCACCAGATCGATGAGCGCCACGTCGAAGCCGACGACCTTGCCGCCCTGCTCGGACTGGAAGGGCGGGTACGGCAGGTGGGTGCAGGTGGTCAGCTTGCCCTTCTCGACCACGGGTACGCCGCCGGCTGCCTCGGCGGGTCCTTCGTCGTCCGAAGAGCATCCGACGGCGAGGAACAGCCCGGCTGCCGCGGCACCGGCGGTGGCGAGGGTACGGATGGGGCGGGCGCGGTGGCCCTTGGTCGTCCTGGACACGGTTGACCTCCATGGGGCGGGGGCGGACGTCGGCGGGGGAACCGAGCCGTCAGCGGTGATCGTAAGCCAGCGACCCCTCCTTGGTGGCGATCTCCCGCGAGCTTCATGGTGCCTTTACAACACGCATCGCCCGCCCCCACGGACTCGGGGCGGGCGATGCGCGTGCGTGGTGGCGCCGACTACATGTTGTTCTCGGCGTCGATCAGCTGCTTGATCCTCCGGTCGATCGCCGCGGCCTGCGCACGGGCACGGTTCGCCGCCTCCCGCTCGCCCAGCCGGTCCAGCTGCTTGGCCTTCTGCTTCAGGTCGGCGGACTGCTTCTGCAGCTCGTTGATGTTGACCGTGATGGCGCCGCCGCGAGCGGCCATGGTCTGCTGGCCGGTGGTTGCGGCAGCGTGCGCCGGAAGAGCCGCGAAGAGAACGCCACCGGTCAGTGCGGCGGTCACGGCCATCGTGGAAATGCGTCGAAGCATGAGAGCTTCCCCCTGGTACAGGTCGGTCATTACCTGTCGGTAACTATATACGAAGTGATCTTGTGGCTCGTTTCAGCAGCAGCTCCCGCTCACGCGTGTTGCGCGTCAGGGACGCCGCCCTTTCGAACTCCGCTCGCGCCTCCTCGCCCCGCCCCAGGCGCTCCAGCAGATCCCCGCGCACGCTCGGCAGCAAGTGGTAGTCCTTCAGGCCCGGTTCGTCCGCCAGGGCATCCACCAGTCTCAGCCCGGCCGCCGGTCCTCCGCCATCGAGACCGCGACCGCCCGGTTCAGCTCCACCACCGGCGACGGGGTCAGTGCCATCAGCCGCCCGTACAGTGCGGCGATCGTCGCCCAGTCCGTGTCCTCGTAGCGGATCGCCTGCGCGTGGCACCCGGCGATCGCGGCCTGGACGGCGTACGGGCCGTGGCCGGCCCGGTGCAGGGCCTCGATGCCGCGCAGGATGAGCATGCGGTTCCACTTGGCGCGGTTCTGGTCGGCGAGCAGCACCGGCTCGCCGTCGGGACCGGTACGGGCCGCGATACGGGAGGCCTGGAACTCCAGGAGTGCGGCCAGGCCGTGGACTTCGGGCTCCTCGGGCATCAGTCCCGCCAGTACGCGAGCCAGCCGAAGCGCGTCCTCGCACAGGGCCGGGCGTACCAGGTCGTCGCCGGCGGTGGCGGAGTAACCCTCGTTGAAGACGAGGTAGATGACCTCCAGAACCGACGAGAGGCGGGCAGCCCGGTCGGCGCCGTACGGAACCTCGAAAGGGACCTGGGCCCGCGCGAGGGCCCGTTTCGCGCGGACGATCCGCTGCGCGACCGCCGGTTCGGATGCCAGGAACGCGCGGGCGATCTCCTGGGTCGTCAGCCCGCCCAGCAGCCGCAGCGTGAGCGCGACCCGGGCCTCTGTCGACAGCACGGGATGGCAGGCGGTGAAGATCAGCCGCAGCAGATCGTCGTCGATGTCCTGCGGGCCGGCGGGCTCGGGCGGCGGCGGCTCGTCCTCCAGCGTCCGGCCGACCTCCGCCAGCTTGCGCGCGTACGTCTCCTTGCGGCGTACGAGATCGATCGCCCGGTGCTTGGCGGTGGCCATGAGCCAGGCGCCCGGCCTGTCCGGGACACCCGACTCCGGCCACTGCTCCAGCGCGGCGACCAGGGCGTCCTGCGCGAGCTCCTCGGCGATGCCCACGTCCCGCACGACGCGGGCGACAGCTGCGATGATCCGCGCGGACTCGATCCTGAACACCGCTTCGACCGTCTGGGGCACGTCACTTGCTGCTGCTGTCACGGCCACCCATCAGAACAGCCGCACGGGCGCGCGGCAAGCGCGCCGGGATCAGCCCTCGCTGATCTCGCGGACCTCGGCGGTGATGGTCCAGTAGTCCTCGTGGGTCTGCAGGAACCGCTTGGTCCACTCCAGCGCCTCGGCCTTGTCCTTGGCCTGGACGATGGAGTAACCGCCGATGACTTCCTTGCTCTCGGTGAAGGGCCCGTCGGTGTAGCTCAGCTTGCCGCCCGACCAGGTCACCCTGGTCCCCTCGGACGACGGAGTGAGCCCGGCCGTGTCCAGCATGACCCCGGCCTTGGTGATCTCCCCCAACAGCGCGTTCATGCGCTCCATGAGCTCGGGGCTGGGGCCCTCGGCGGGGGCGTTCTTCTCGTCGATGCGGATCAACGTCAGGAAACGCGGCATGGTGACTCCTCGGTCGGGAGGGCGGGGGCTTTCCCTGCCTCTCACCCTTGCGTCGAACGGGAGACACCAGGATCGACAGCTCGCCCGGAATTCTTCGGAGAAATTTTTTCCGGAGCGGACGCCGGGAGTGACGCGGCCGTCTTACGCCCCCGCTCCCGCCCCCGGCAGCCAGTAGTTGTGCACCTTCGAGGTCTTCGGCATTTCGCCCTGCGGGATGCCGACCTCCTGCGCGACCGGCATGATGACCCCGGTGAACCGCTGCAGGGCCTGCTCCGACTCCCACAGATCGAAGATCTGCAGCCCGGAGTCCGTCGGGACGGCGACGTGCGCCAGACACCCCTCGAAGGGGTTGCCGGGAATTGACTGAAGCTTGGCGTTCAGCTTGTCGTACTGCTCGGTCGTCACGCCCGCCAGTTCAGCCTTCATGAAAATCGCCATCGGGGTCTCCTCCGTATGAACAGGTCCGGTTCCACCCCCCGGCCGCTCCACTGACGGCCTGTGCCCGAACCAGCACACCACGCCCACCCCCCGACGGCATTCCGCCCAGTGCCATCCGGGGCAGGGCGGCACCCTCCATCACCTCCGGATTACCCCGGATTACCTCCGGGGTAATCGACGCTCACCCACGGGCGCGGCATCGTTGCGGTTACCGGAGCCCGGGCGGCGCACTCCGCCCGGGCCCCGGGACCCCTTCCCGTACGTACGACTCCGACGGAGGCTGATCAGCCATGTCCGCGACCATGCTCGCCAACCTTTCCAGGACCACTGACCCGCAGACGATGCTGCGCCGCTTCCTCGCGCTCGACGCCGTGGTCACCACCACCAACGGGCTCGTGTACGTCGCCGCCTCCGGCCCCGTCGGCCGGCTGCTCGGGGTCGGGTCCGGGCTGCTCCTCGAACTCGGGGTGTTTCTCGTGCTGTTCGGTGCCGGAGTCGGGTATCTGGCCTCCCGGCGACAGCCCGCCGCGTTCCCCGTCAAGGCCGTCATCGAGGCGAACCTGGCATGGGCCGTGGCAAGTCTCGCCGCGCTCGTGCTGTGGTTCTCACCGACGACGGCCGGGACGTTCTGGATCCCGGTGCAGGCCGCGACCGTCGCCGGCTTCGCCGGGCTGCAGCACCTCGCGCTGCGCGCCCGGGGATGAGCGGGGCCGAGGACTCAGGGGGCCAGTGTCTGGAGGTACTTGACCGTCGCCGGGTCGGCCGGAAGGAACGTTTCGATGGCCAGCTCGGCGACCGTCACATCCATCGGGGTGTTGAAGGTCGAGATCGACGATATGAACGACAGCACCTGGCCGTCGTGCTCGACCTGGAGCGGCAGCGCGAAGTAGGGGTACGGCGGATCCGCCGGGCGCCGCGCGTCTGCCGCGTCCGGCTCCGGTACGGGATAGGCCGCCACCTCGTCGTACACCGCACGCAGCGCCTGCGACCTGGCCAGCGCGATCTGGCGCTCCATCTGCTCCATGAGGTGCCCGCGCCACTCCCGCAGATTGCGGATGCGCGGGGCAAGCCCCTCCGGGTGGAGGGTGATCCGCATCGCGTTCAGCGGAGGCGTGAGGAGATGTTCGGGCAGTCCGTCGAGCAGCATCGTCATCCCGCGGTTCGCCGCGACCACGGTGTACGAACCGTCGACGACGACGGCGGGGTACGGCTCGTAGCCCACCAGCAGCCGCTCGATGCCCTCGCGCAGGGCGGCGAGCGAGGGGTCGTCGAGCGGAGTCTCGGTGTACTGAGGAGCGTAACCCGCCGCCAGCAGAAGGGCGTTGCGCTCCCGCACGGGTACGTCGAGGTGCTCGGCCAGGCGCAGCACCATCTCCTGGCTCGGCCGCGACCTGCCGGTCTCAATGAAACTGATGTGCCGGGCGGACGAATCAGCGCGCAAGGCCAGCTCCAGCTGGCTCAGCCGGCGCTGCTCACGCCAGCCACGCAGCAGCGCACCCACACCCTTGTCGACTGCGACAGTTGTCATGGGACAAGACGGTAACCGACCGCCGGTTACGCCAAACCGCCGATGCACCGCCGATTCACCGCCGGAAGGTGGCAGGCTGATCAGCAACACCGCATCTTGGAGGGAGCTTCGCCATGGCCACTGAGCCGCTGTCGCAGAAGGAGATCGAGGACCGTCTCCGCGAACTCCCCGGCTGGTCGCTGGACGACAACCGGATCGCCCGTACGTACCGCCTCGGCTCGCACTTCGCGGCCGCCGCGCTGGTCGTCCACGTGGCCGGGATCCAGGACGAGCTGGACCACCATTCCGACCTGACGCTCGGTTACAACAGTGTGGCGCTGACCGTGAACACGCACAGTGCGGGAGGGGCCGTCACCGACCTCGACTTCGAGCTCGCGCGCCGGGTCGAGGACATCGCGCCCGGACACGGAGCCAGCTGAGCCGACTGAGCCGACTGAGCCACGCATGCTGGACTACGACGCGGCGGCGTCCCCCGGGCCGAGGCCGCCGCGCGAGCGGTGCTCGGCCTCGTCCCCGGGCGCGCCCGTACCCTCCTCGACCTCGGCTGCGGCACCGGCATCGTCACCGCCCGGCCGGCGCGGCCGGGCCTGCGGGTGCTGGGCGCGGACGCGTCGTACGGCATGGCGAGGAAGGCCGCGGAGCGGGTCGGGGCGGGCGGGGCGGTCGGGGCGGTCGTGCTCGCCGACGTACGCCGACTGCCGCTCCGCGACGCGTCCGTCGACGCGGTCAGCGCGGTCTGGCTGCTGCATCTGGTGCGGGACGCGACGGAGGTCGTGGCCGAGGCGGCGCGGGTGCTGCGGCCCGGCGGGGTGTTCATCACGACCGTCGACAAGGACGACGCGCACGACGTGGGCTCCGACATCGACGTCGTCCTCGCCCCGCACCGTACGCTCGAGGCCTTCGACCGTACGGACCGGATAGAGGCGTACGCCGCCGAGCACGGCCTGGTGCCGGTGGCCGACGCGTACTTCACCGGTCACGGCCAGGGCCGCTCGCCCCTGCGCACCGCCGCCGCCCTGCTCAAGGGCCGGTACGCCTCCCGCACAGCCGCCGACGGCGCGGCGGCCGAGGCCATCGCGGCCGCGCTCGCCGCGCTGCCGGACCCCGACGCGCCGCGCCCCGAACCGCGCTACCGGCTGCTCGCCCTGCACAAGATCACTCAGGTCACGCCCGGCGGGTGAAATCCATGACCCAGTTGGTCAGCCACGTCTTCTCGCCGTCGACGGAGAAAGCCTGCTCCCAGCGGGCCGTGGTGGCGCTGATGCCCGACCAGACGAATCGGACCCGTACGTCCTTGCCGCCGTAGGTGTCGTCGCCCACGAAGACGCCGCGCCCGTCCGCGCCGAACCGGCCGGTGACGGGCGGTTCCAGGCGGCCGGTGCGGCTGTTGACCCAGTTCAGCGTCCACTCCTCGCGCTCCTGGTCGTAGAGGCGGAGGGTGAGTCCGGAGAAGCCCCGGCTGGGAAAGGTGATCTCGTCCACCTGCGCGGCGCCGCCGAAGAGTGGCTGCACACGCGTGCTGCCTTCGCATTCCGACCAGCCGCTGTCCGGGTCCAGGAAGTCCGTGAGGATGCGGTTGCGGACGTTCCAGTCGCCGTTGAAGAAGTCGAAGTCGTTCACGAGCGGTCTCCTGTGGTGAGGGGCGGCGGCCCGTCCGGAGTTTCTCCGTAAAGGGCATGGCAGGAAGGTAGGACCGCTCCACTGACATCCACTGTCAGTGGAGTGCGCGAGACTTCGGGCATGCGTGCGAGCCGACTCGTCCAGATCCTGCTGCTGCTCCAGACCCGGGGCCGGATGACCGCTGCCCGGCTCGCCGAAGAGCTGGAGGTCTCGGTTCGTACGGTCTACCGCGACGTCGAGGCGCTGCACGCGGCGGGAGTTCCCCTGTACGGCGACGCCGGACACGCCGGTGGATACCAGCTCCTCGCGGGCTACCGCACCCGGCTCACCGGCCTCACCGCCGGCGAGGCCGAGGCACTGTTCCTCTCTGGCATCCCCGGGCCCGCCGCCGAACTCGGCCTGGGGTCCGTGCTTGCCGCCGCCCAGCTGAAACTGCGGGCGGCGCTCCCCGCCGAGCTGCGCGGACACGTGGACCGGATGCAGGCCCGCTTCCACCTCGACGCGCCCGGGTGGTACGCGGAGGACGACCCCGTGCCGTATCTGGGGCAGGTGGCGGACGCCGTGTGGAACGGCACGGTGCTCGCCGTGCGCTACCGCAGGTGGAAGGAGCCGACCGACGTCGACCGCCGCCTCGAACCGTACGGTCTGGTCCTGAAGGCGGGCCGCTGGTACGTCGTCGCGGGCGGCCCGGGACCACGGACGTACCGGATCGACCAGATCCTGCAACTCCAGCCGCTGGACGAGGGGTTCGAGCACGAACGGCCCGAAGGCTTCGACCTGGCCGCGTACTGGCGGCAGTACCAGGCGGACTTCCGGGCCAGGCTGCACCGCGCCGAAGCGGTCGTACGGATCTCACCGCGCGGGGCCGGCCGGCTCACCGGAGCCGCCGCCGCAGCCGTGGCCGCCACCGGAAGACCGGAACCGGCCGGGGACTGGATACGGGCCGTACTGCCCATCGAGACCACCGACCACGCGCACGCGCAGTTGCTCGGACTCGGCGCGGAGGTCGAGGTCCTGGAACCGGCCGAGCTGCGCGAGCGCCTGCGGGAGACGGCACGCGAGCTCGGCGCGCTCTATGCGACCGGCGCCCCCTGACCGTTCCACGCGCTGGCCGCCGCCGCTTCCCGGGCGAAGTCGGTGAAGTCCTTGGGCGCGCGGCCCAGAACACGCTCGACGCCGTCCGTCACCGACGCGTTGTGGCCGTCGAGCAGCGTCGTGAACAGCCCGGCGAGCCAGTCGGACTCCGGCGCCGGCATGCCGTACTGCTGAAGCAGCCCGGCGTACTGCGGACCGGACACCGGGACGTACCGCACCTCGCGGCCCGTCGCCTTCGAGATCTCGGCCGCCACCTCGGTGAAGGTCAGCAGGCGGGGGCCGGTCAGCTCGTGCACCCGGCCCGCGTGCCCGTCCTCGGTGAGTACCGCGACGACGACGTCCGCCAAATCGTCCGCATGCACCCACGGCTCGGGCGTCTCGCCCGCCGGGAAGGCCACCTCGCCAGCGATCACCCCTTCCGCCATGGCGCCCTCGCTGAAGTTCTGCGCGAAGAAACTGCCGCGTACGACGGTCAGTTCGGCGTCGCCCGACGCGCGCAGCGCCTCCTCGGCGGCGACCGCTTCGGGCTCGCCCCGACCCGACAGCAGCACCAGCCGCCGCACCCCGTTCTCGTGCGCTGTCCGGCCGAACGTCCGCACCGCTGTCACCGCGCCGGGCGCGGCCAGGTCCGGGTAGTACGCCACGTACGCGGCGTCCGCGCCCCGCAGGGCCGGACCCCATGTCGACTCGTCCTCCCAGTCGAACGTCACCTCGCCCTTGCGCGACCCGGACCTGACGGTCACGCCCAGGGCGTCGAGCCGCTCGACCACCCGGCGGCCGGTCTTGCCCGTGCCGCTCGTCACCAACACCGTTTCGTGCTTCTTCTGTTCTGTCATGTCTGTCATGCCTCAAGGTTCGCGGCGTACGCCTGGACGGGCCATGCTCCAAAGGCTCAACTCCATACGCCTGCGTCTACGCTGGAGCACATGGACGTACTCGCGGGTCTGCTCGACGGGCCGCGCGCCCGGGGCGCCTTCATCCTCCGGGCCGTGCTGAACCCGCCTTGGGCGGTGCGGATCGAGGACCGGGCGCCGCTCTCGCTGATGTGCATGAGCCGTGGCAACGCGTGGGTGATACCCGACGGCGGTGACCCGGTGCTGCTGCGCCCCGGTGACGTCGCCATCGCGCGCGGCCCCGACCCGTACACCTGCGCCGACGACCCGACGAGCCCGCCGCGAGCGGTTGTCGGACCTGGTGGGGTGTGCGGCACGCTTCAGGGGGAGCCGCTGTCCGAGACGATGCATCTCGGTGTACGGACATGGGGCGACAGCCCGGACGGCGCCTCGGCGATGCTCATCGGCACGTACCAGCTGGCGGGCGAGGTCAGTGGGCGTCTGCTCGACGCGCTGCCGCCGCTCGTCCACCTGCCCGCCGAGCTGTGGAACTGCCCGCTGATGCCGGTCCTGGAAGACGAGATCAGCAGGGACGAACCGGGGCAGAGCGTGATGCTGGACCGGCTGCTCGACCTGCTGCTGATCGCGACGCTGCGGTCGTGGTTCTCGCGCCCCGAGGCGGCGGCTCCCGCCTGGTACCAGGCGATGGGCGATCCGGTCGTCGGCCGGGCCCTGCGGCTGATGCAGAACGATCCCGCCCACCCGTGGACGGTCGCCGAGCTCGCCGCGAAGGCCGGCGTCTCACGGGCGGGCCTCGCCCGGCGCTTCACCGAGCTGGTGGGCGAGCCGCCGATGGCGTACCTCACGGGGTGGCGGCTCGCGCTGGCCGCGGACCTGCTGAGGGAGACGGAAGCGACGGTGGGGGCGGTGGCGCGTCAGGTCGGCTACAGCGGGTCCTTCGCGCTGAGCGCGGCATTCAAACGGGTCCGGGGAATCAGCCCGCAGGAGTACCGGAGGGGCGGGGCCGGTTTGCCGAAGCAGCAACAAGGTTTGCCGCTGGAACGGTCGGGCCTGAAGGTGGAGGCATGACCGACAGCCACAGGCACACCCAGAGCCATCACCACACCCACACCCACCATCACGGCGGCCACCACGCCACCGACTTCGACTGGGACGCGCTCGGGACGCACCTGGAGCACGAGGCCGAGACGAACCGGCCCGTGTACGAGCAGGCCGCGGCCTGGATCGCCGAGCGTGTCCCGGCGCCGCAGGGCGTACGCCGCGTCCTGGACATCGGCAGCGGCCCCGGACTCATCACCTGCATGCTCGCCGAGGCCTTCCCGGACGCCGAGGTCGTGGCCGTCGACGGTACGCCGGCTCTCCTTGAGCGCGCCCGGGCGCGGGCGGAGCGCTCCGGCCTGGGGGAGCGGGTCCGTACCCTCGTCGCCGAAGTGCCCGACGAGCTCGGCTCCTTGGGCGAGGCCGACCTGGTCTGGGCCGCCAACTCCCTGCACCACGTCGGCGACCAGCGTGCGGCCCTCACCGGCTTCGCCGGGCTGCTGCGCCCCGGCGGGACGGTGGCCCTGTTCGAGGGCGGCCTGGCCCCGCGCCACCTGCCCCGCGACATCGGGATCGGCAGGCCGGGCCTGGAGGCGCGGCTGGAGGCCGTACGGAGCGAGTGGTTCACCGAGATGCGGGAGGCGCTGCCCGGCGCGAAGCCGGAGGTCGAGGACTGGAGTGCGCTGCTGGCCGCCGCCGGGCTGACCCCGGGCGGCAGCCGTTCCTTCCTGCTCGACCTGCCGGCCCCGCTGCCGGCCGCGGCGCGCGAGCTGGTCGTCGAGACCTTCGGGCGGCAGCGTGAGGTCTTCGCCGACCGCCTCGCCGACGACGAGGACGTGGCGACGCTGGAGCGGCTGCTGGACGCGCGGGACCCGGCCGGCCTGGCTCAGCGCCCCGACGTATTCCTGCTGCAGGCGCGCACGCTGCACATCGCGCACCGCCCCGCCTGAGCAGCCGGGCGGACCCTGCGGCCTCAAGGGTTGAACACCGGCTCCAACTGCCACCACTGGCCGGGCGAGTCGGTGTCCTCCCACTGCCGCACATTCGCGCCGTCGTCCATGCTGCCGTCCGCGACTTCGAGCAGCAGCCCGCTGACGTAACTGATCAGCGTGACCGTGCCCGGTGCGTCCAGGTGCTGTTCGACGATCCACTCCTGGGCGCCGAAGTTGTTGGCCTTCCACTGCTGGATGTTGGCGCCGTTCTCGGTGGAGGCCCCGGCGACGTCGAGCCGCTTGCCGCTGGCGGCGTTCACCAGGTGGTAGAGGCCGCCGCCGCTGTGCACCGCGGACACCTCCCACTGCTGCGCGGGTGCGCCGGTGTCCTTGCCCTGCTGGACGTTGGCGCCGCTGCCCTTGTGGCCGCCGTACACCTCCAGCAGGAGCCCGCTGCCGGCATTGCGCAGCCGGTACGGGCCTTCCTGGATGGGCTGCGGCTGTGGCTGCGGCTGTGGCTGCTGGGCGACGTCCCCGCTCATGTTCCGTACTCCTTCAGGCAGGTGGGGCATTGAGGACGGCGGTCAGCAGTCCGGGGAAGCGGTGGTCGAGGTCGTCGCGGCGCAGTTCGGCGAGAGCATGGCGAACGGCGCCAACCGGACCGAGCCGGTTGACGCCGTAGTTGCCGTCCTCGACGTGGCGCTCAGGCGCCGAAGGTCGCCGGGTCGGGGCCGAGGCGCTTGCCCTCGTCGAGCGCGGCGAAGGCCGCCAGGTCGTCGGCGTCCAGCTCGAAGTCGAAGACGTCGAGGTTCTCCTCGATCCGGGACGGCGTCACGGACTTCGGGATCACGACATTGCCGGTCTGGAGGTGCCAGCGCAGCACCGCCTGAGCCGGGGTCTTCCCGTGCTTGCGGGCCACCGCGACGACCGTGGGGACCTCGAGCAGCCCCTTGCCCTGACCGAGCGGCGACCAGGCCTCGGTCGCGATGCCGTGCTCGGCGTGGAAGGCGCGCGACGCCGCCTGCTGAAGCTGCGGGTGAAGCTCGATCTGGTTGACGGCCGGGACGACCGAGGTCTCGCCGATCAGGCGCTCAAGGTGCTCGGGGAGGAAGTTGGAGACGCCGATCGCCTTGGCGCGGCCGTCCGCGTAGATCTTCTCGAAGGCCTTGTACGTGTCCACGTACGCGTCCTTGGACGGCAGCGGCCAGTGGATCAGGTACAGGTCGACGTAGTCGAGGCCGAGCTTCGCCAGCGAGTCGTCGAAGGCGCGCAGCGTGGAGTCGAAGCCCTGTTCGGAATTCCAGAGCTTTGTCGTGATGAACAGCTCGTCGCGGGCGACACCAGAGGCGGCGATGGCTTTTCCGGTGCCGGTCTCGTTCTCGTAGATCGCGGCCGTGTCGATGGATCGGTACCCGGCCTGGATCGCGGTGCCGACGGCCTTCTCGGCCTCGTCGTCAGGCACCTGCCATACGCCGAAGCCGAGCTGGGGCATCTCGACGCCGTTGTTCAGAGTGAGGGTGGGGGCCTTGCTCACGAGCGATCGATCCTTACGTCGTCGGTTGGTACTCCCAGCGTCAACGATCAAGCGTCCCGGCGCATTCCCGCGACGGTCCCGAGATATGCGTCACGGACGGCGGGGTCCTGTCGCACCTGGGCGGCGCTGCCCTCGGCGAGAACCGCGCCGAGGTCGAGGACGACGATGCGGGAGCAGAGCTCCATCACGAAGGCGACATTGTGCTCGACGAGCAGCACGGCGCAGCCTTCCTCGGCCGCCAAGTGCCGGATGATGGCGGTCAGTTGCTCCCTCTCCTCTCCCGACATGCCGGAGGCGGGTTCGTCGAGCAGCAGGACGCGGGGCGGGTCCGCCATGGCGCGCGCCAGTTCGACCATGCGGGCGCGGCCGACGGGGAGCGTCCCGGCGTACGACTCGGCGAGCGCGTCGAGGCCGCACGAGCGCAGGACCGTCGCGGCGCGTTCGCGGCGCGCGGCCTCGCGGGTACGCCGGGTGGGCGCCGCCAGCAGATCGGCGGCGAGGCCGCCCCCGCCGCCGCGCCACTCCTGGGCGACGAGGAGGTTGTCGGCGACGGTCAGCCGGCCGAAGAGCTGCTGGCGCTGGAAGGTGCGGCGCATGCCGTGGCGGGCGCGCCAGACGGGAGTGCGGCGCGTGATGTCCGTTCCGTCGAGAAGGACGCGGCCGGTATCGGGGCGGCGGATGCCTGACAGGACATCGAACAGGGTGGTCTTGCCGGCGCCGTTCGGGCCGATGAGACCGCACACTTCGCCGGGGCGGACGGCGATGCGCACGCCGTCCAGGGCGGTGACGCCGCCGAAGCGAACGCCGATTGCGGCTGCCTCCAGTACGTACGTGTCGCTCCTGGTCCCGCTCATGAATTCGGGTCCCCGATCCCCAGGTATGCCTCGGTCAGCCGGTCGGTCGTTACGTCCGCGCGCGGCCCGCACCAGGAGACGCGCCCCTGCGCGAGGTACGCCACGGTGTCGGCGATGCCGAGCACCTCGGCGGCCTTCTCCTCCACGAGCAGCAGCGCGGTGCCTGCCTCGCGCAACTCCGTGAGCAGGCGGAACACCTCTTCCACGACGCGCGGCGCGAGGCCGAGCGACGGCTCGTCGGCGATGAGTACGGCCGGCGGGCGCTGGAGCAGCGGTGCGAGCGCCAGCATCTGCTGCTCGCCGCCGGACAGCGAACCGGCGGGGACGGTGCGGCGGCGGCCGGCGAGGGCGGGGAAGCGCTCGTACACCGCGTCGCGGGCGGAGCGGTCGGGGAGGCGCAGGCTCAGGTTCTCCTCGATGGTGAGCGAAGGGAAGATCCCGCGCCCCTCGGGGGCAAGAACGACCCCGGCGCGCGAACGCCGCACCGCGCCGTCCCGGGTGGCGTCGCGGTCGCCGATGCGGACGTGGCCGGAGGTAGGCGTGAGCAGGCCGGCGGCGACGTGGCAAGTGGTGGACTTACCGGCCCCGTTGGGCCCGAGAAGAGCCAGAATCTCCCCTGCCCGTACGGTCAGATCCACCCCGCGGAGTACGTCGGCCCCGCCGTACCCAGCCCAAACCCCGCGCAGCACGAGGCCGGCCTCCCGCGCTCCGCGGGCCACAGTCCCGTGCCCGGCGAGCCCGCCGCCGTCGGGAGTCGGGGGTGCGGAGGGGAGATCGTCCGGAGAACGGAGGCCCGCCGCCTGCGCGACGGGGGCCCGGGGGCCTGCCCCCGGTTTCGGGAAGGGGCGGGATGGGGGAATTTCGCCTCCGACGCCGGCGCCCGCCGACACGGCGGGCGTGGGCGTCGGGAGCGCCGCTTCTCGTACCGACGTCTCCGTTGTTGGCGCGGGCGTGGTGCCCGAAACCGCACGGGTCTCGGCTTCCGGCGTGGTGCCCAGAACCGCACGGGTCTCGTTTTCGGTTGGGGCTGTTGGCCGCAGCGACGCTGCGGCCGGTGCGGAGGCGTCCGCGGCACCCGCACCCGCCGACACCGCGGGCGTGGGCGCCGGGAGTGCCGCGTCTCGTACGGCTGTGTCCGGTGTTGGGGTGGGTGTGGCGCCGGGAACCGCACGGGTCTCGGCTTCCGGCGTGGTGCGCAGAACCGCACGGGTCTCGTTTTCGGTTGGGGCTGTTGGCCGCAGCGACGCTGCGGCCGGTGCGGAGGCGTCGGCCGCACCCGCACCCGCCGACACCGCACCCGCCGACACGGCGGGCGTGGGCGCTGGGAGTGCCGCGTCTCGTACGGCTGTGTCCGGTGTTGGGGTGGGTGTGGCGCCGGGAACCGCACGGGTCTCGGCTTCCGGCGTGGCTGTTGGCCGCAGCGGCGCTGTGACCGGTGCGGAGGTGGCGGCCGTAACGGCCCCCGCCGGCGTGGCGGGCGTGGGCGTGGGGGGTGCCGCTTCTCGTCGGGCTGTGTCCGGTGTGGGGGCGGGTATGGCGGACGGCTCCGCACCGGTCTCGGTTTCGGGTGGGGCTGCGCCCGGCGGGGAGGTGGCCCCCGCACCCGACCGCGCCGCTTCTCGTACCGCCGTATCCGGAGTCGGCGCGGGCGCGGGCGTGGCCCCCAGAGATGCTCCGGGGCGCGCTTCCGGGGCTGCTGTGGAGCCGCCCCGCACTGAGCCCGGAGCCGCCCCGGGTGCCGGGCCCGGCACGTCACCCGCCCGCACGGCGCCCGCGCCCGGCGTTGAACCCGACGCCGGCGCACCCACCCGCACCGCACCCGCGCCCGCCCGCACCCGTCGCCGGTGCCTCCGCACCGAAAGCGCCGCGACGTAGCCGTCCGGGTCGTTGGCCAGGGCCAGGCCGGCCAGGCCGAAGAGGATGACCGGGAGTTGCGTCGACTCCGTGACGTACTCCGAGACGAGGTGCGGGACCACCGCGAAGACCAGGCCCGCCACCACTGCGAATTGCGGCCGCCGCACGCCCGCCGCGACCACCACCGCCAGCCAGATCAGCCCGGTCATCGCGGTGAAGTCCGTAGCCGTGATACGGGTGTTGTACGACGCGTACATCACGCCCCCGAACCCCGCGATCCCCGCCGACAGCGTGAACAGCATCAGCTTCGTACGGATGACCGATACGCCCGAGGCCAGCGCCGCCTCCGGAGCCGACCGTACCGCCAGCATCGCCCGCCCCGACGCCGAGTTCCGCAGCGCGCTCAGCGACGCGACGGCCGCCGTGACCAGCACGACCAGCGCCACCCCCATCGCCCGGTCGTCGGACAGGTCCACCGGACCGAACACCGGGCGCGGGATCTCCCACCCTGTGTCGCCGTTCCTCAACCACCGCAGCTGGAAAAGGACTTGGTCGGCCAGAAAGGCCAGGGCAAGCGTCGCCAGCGCCAGCGAGCGGCCTCCCAGGCGCAGCGCGGGAAGCGCCACCAGTGCCCCCAGCACCGCCGCCACGCACGTGCCCACCAGCGCCGCCCCGACGAACGGCCAGCCGTGGCTCATCAGCAGGCCCGCGACCAGCGCCGCCCCCGTCACGAACGTCGCCTGCGCCAGGCTGACCATCGCGCCGAGCCCCGTCACGACCGTGAAGGAGATGAAGACGAGCGAGATCGCGAGGCCCTGCGCGAGCATCCCCCTCCAGAACGGCGTTGTGACCGTATAGAAACCGAGCGCCATCAGCACCGCGCCCGCCGCCCACGGCCCCCACCGCCGTCCCCACGACCGCCCGGCCAGGTAGTCGACCGGCGGCGCGTCCACCGCCGCCGTGCCCGCCGCCCGCTGCCGGCGCGTCATGACCAGCAGCCCCGCGAAGAGGATCAGGAACGGAACCGCCGTACGGAATCCGGTGATGTCGTCGGCGAAGGACGCGTACCCGGCCGTCAGGTTCTGCAGTACGCCCAGCCCCAGCCCGCCCGCGAACGCCAGCGGAACCGAAGCGAACCGCCCGAGCACGGCCGCCGTCGCCGACACGAACAAGAACAAGGTGTAGTCGTGGGCGGAAAGGCCGAGCAGCGGCGTGGCCAGCACGCCCGCAAGACCCGCCAGCCCCGACGACAGCATCCACGCGGTCGACGACAGCCGGTCCGCGCTGATGCCACGCAGTTCCACCAGCGTGCGGTTGTCGACGGTGGCGCGCAGCCGCAGCCCGAGCCGGGTGTGCCGCATCAGCACCCACAGCCCCACCGCCACCACGGCCGTCGCGAGCCACGTGATCAGCTGGTCGGAGTCGATCCCCACGCCGTCCGCCAGCTGCCAGGACACAGCCGGGCTCGGCCCGACCCCCGGCAGCCCGAACTGGTTCTCCGCCGGCACCACCGGAGCGCCCGCCTCCGCCAGCAGCTCCACCGCCCACAGCCCCGCCGCCGGCAGCGCGACCAGCAGCCCGATCGTCGCCACGATCTGCGCCGTCTCACCCACCCGCGCGAGCTTGCGGAACATCAGCCGGTCCAGCGCCCACCCGATCCCCGGCGCGACGACGAACACCAGCAGCACCGCCGTCGGCACGGCCGGCCAGCCGAAGCCCGAGTGCAGTTCGTAGAAGCCGAGCGCACACACGTACGCCGTCGCGCCGTGCGCGAAGTTGAAGAGACCCGACGCGGAGTACGAGAGCACAAGCCCCGTGGCCAGCAGGGCGTACAGCGCACCCGAGACCAGCCCGCTCAGCACAAAACCCAGCAGATCGCCCATCGCGGGGAAACCACCCCTACCCGAAGGGGATGGGCGGATAGCACTTGAACGGCGAGGACACCTCGTACTTCCCGTCCTTCAACCGCACCAGCGCCCCGCACCCGAAGCTCTCCCGCTGCCCCTTCGGCTCGCTCCGGTCACCCACCAGCGTCCCGCTGTCCGAGAACGACCCCGCCGCCTTCTGGAAGGACTCGACGGTCAGGTCCTTGCCCGCCTTCTCGGCGATCGACAGGAAGAGGTCGGCGGACATGTATCCCGTGACCATGTGCATATTGAGGGAATCTGTCTGAGAACTCCCCTGACCTGCATATCACTTGATCAGCGTCAGGCCAGTGGGAAACAAGTGGGAAACCGCGCCCCTACGGGACACCCACCGCTGGCACAGCTACCGCCGAAGCTGACGGCCGAGGGTGCGCTTGACCGTATCCCCAAGGGCCTTCGGCCGCACCTTGTGGACTTCGCGCACTACCAACGTCCGATCCGTGATGCCCTGCGACACCGCCAGGCGAACGAGCTCCGCTACGGACGGAACCGGCGCTCGAGGCAGCACCTCACTGGCAGCCTCCGCGGGAAGCCGGCTCCTCAGCTCGTCCCACCGCTTCCCAAACGCGTCGATAATGGCCCGCTCCATCGCGGGCGTCACGTTGCTGTACGTTCCCTCAACGCCCTGCATCTCGTGGCCCATCCGGGACTCCACAGCGAAGCGACTGTGACCATCCTCGTCCAGCCACGCCTTGTGACCATGGCGGATCAGATACATCCGCTTGCCCTTGAACGACGGCACCTCAGGGATGGCCGGCCGGGGCTTAAGCACGCGCGGCCCCGCGACTGCCTCAGCCCCGTTGACGATCGGCCGCCAGTACTCGCGATGGAAAGCCAGTGCGGCGAGGCAATTGCCCTCGATGCCTGGGAATACGTAATCGCTGTTGTGCGACGCGAGCAGCCTCTCGAGCATGTCAGCCAGGAACGAGGGAACCACCAGAGTCCGCTTGGACCCGTACTTCGGCGGAAAGAACTTTAGCTTGCTGTCCTCGTACTGCATCTGACGCTCCACGCGGATCGCCGGCATCAGCCCTTCGCCCTTGCCGTACCGCTCCATGTCCTCGCCGTACTGGTCCGCCTCGTCCGGGTCAGGCCGCGGGTCGGTGCCGGGCCAGTTCGGGTAGCAGTACTCACGCGTGAGCCCGTACATCTCGGCGGGGCGCATGCCCGTCATGGCCATCGTCCAGAAGAAGACGTAGCCCGCGTATCCCCAGCGGATTTCGGCGTTGCGGGCAATGCGGTCGATCACCTCGATCGGCATGTCCTTCTTCTTCTCACGCGGCTTCCTCTTGAACTTCCCGCGACGGCGCTGTCGTTCCACAGGGGAAGTCTTGCGAAGCCCGGCCGCAACAGCGTCCGTCATCACCATGCTGAAGACCATCAGAATGTGGCGGATCGAGCTGTCACTCAGGGAGGCCTTGGTCAGGTGCTTCTTGAACGCCCGGTGGCCCAGGATGTCGATTTCGCTGACGGTGCTCTTCCCGAAGAACGGTCGGATGTACGAGTTGATCGCCCAGGAATAGGTCCGCAGGGATAGGTGTGCAAGATCGAGAGACGCGAGCCAGTCGTCCAGCCAGTCGGTCATCAGCATCGAGCCATCGCGATTGCTTACATGTGTGCCGTGCCGAATCTCGTAGAGCTGATCAAGTCCGTGCTGAACGGCCTTCTCTTCATCGGTGAATCCACCCTTGGACTCGTACCGTTTGCGCCCGCTAGGAAGGAGCTCCCCTGTCCACCACTTCACGCGGCACGTACCGCCGCGCCACTCGACGTGGACATGCTGATGGACTCGGCTCATGTCGCCTCCTGGGAAGGCTTGATGGTGGGCGGAAGTCGGCGGGCACCCCTGACCGCCCGACTCCGCTATGGCTGCAGTCCTACTGTGCCGTGCCGACGGGGCAGCCGCGACACACTCTGCAATCCATTCCTTGCCTTGCCATCAGCTCTCTCACGCCAGCCTGAATAGGCGTTTCTTTGAGGGCCGCTGGGGGCAGTGCACACACCAACTCTCCGTCGATCTTGAGCGCTTGTCCTAGGAACTTCGGACCCAGCTCGAGAGTGACGACCCTTGTCATAGGCCCTCCCTATCTACTCGCGGAGAACCTCCCCAGGTGTCACTCAGGGTGGCATGCCGAACGCATATACGGGAGGGGATAGTTGAAGGTTACCCAGCAGTGGAACGTCACGATCCGGTTACGGCGAAAAGGTTGTACGGGGATCAGTGCAGATCAAGACGCATTTGGCAAAATTCCGCGCGCCCGCAACTCCTTCACAACCTGATCACTCAGGTCTCGGATCTCCGTCCAGGTGAGGCCCGGCGTCGTCGCCATCGCTGACGACTGGACCGCCTTCCGCGCTTCCCCCTCGAGCCACTCCGGCGGAGGCTTCGACACCATCGAGGTGCCGCCCTCCGACTCGACGTACTCGACCGGCACGGGCTCCCCGCCCTCGGTGATCGCGATGCAGCTGCCCGACGCCCAGGCGAGGGCCGGGTCCATCTTCGCGTAGCTGACCTCCCGAACCGGCAGGCCTTCCTCGACGCGCTGCCACGTGTCCTTGGAGACGCCGGCGGAGGTGGCTGCAGCTAGGCGTGAGGGGTGGAGCTCGAGCCGTCGGGCCTTGACAGCTCTGGCGAGACGAGCCAGATCGCGAGTGGTCATGTCGACATCTTTGCAGGACCGGCCAGGTCCAGCCAGGTCCGGAGGCTAGATCGGCCGAAACGTTAACTAGGTAAGGCTAACTAAATGGATCTTCAAGCCTACGCAAAGTCGATCTAGAGCGAACTGAAGCTAACTAGAGCTAGACATGACGGCTAGCTAGCGCTAGCTTTAAGGCATGCACCAACCCCCAACCTTCGAGGTTGACGGGACGGCAATCCGACAGGAGCGCATGCAAGCGGGACTCGAAATCTCCGAGCTGGCTGAGCTCGCCGGGATAAGCCGGCGCTACCTCTCCCACCTGGAGAACGGCACCCGCACCCGCATGAGACCTAGCCGCTATGCCGCCCTCCGGAAGGCCTTGAAAGCGTCCGCCACACGCCTCCTCGCCCCACCGAGGCCACCAGAAAACAAGGAGTGACATGCCCGGCGACAAGTACGCGAAGTACGGAGTCGCGGTTCCCCCCGCAGATCCGAACGCCGACGTGATGACAGTCCAGGAATCGGCCTTCGTCCTGAAGTGCTCCGTCAGCCACTTGAGGCGCGTGCTCAAGGACAACCCCAAGCTGCGTAGCCGGTCCGGCCGGCGGGTCGTCATGAACCGCGCGGCCCGGGACGCCTACTACCGCATGCACCAGGGCGACAAGCACCTCGCCAAAGCCGCCTAGAGCGGCAATCGGCCCCAACCGCCGGTGGTCAGAGACCGGCAATCGGGGCCCGCGATCCATCAACCCAGCAAGGAAGAAAGCAGGACCGCGCAATGACCATCATGCCCGACCACCAGACCACCTACCGCGTGACGTTCGACCGCATCGGCCGCCACGGCGGCCAGGGCGGCAGCTCGGCACCGGAGCCGATCGTCCGCTCCATGGGTGGCGACCAGCTCGCCGACAGCATCGCTCTCTACGCCCGCCGCTACATCGCCTCCCCCTCCTTCGAGGTCCTCCTCGACATGGAGGCCATGGCCGGGCAGATCGTCGCCGGGTTCCGCAACGCCGGGACGTTCAAGGTGGAGATCGTCACCACTGGCGGTGAGTGGTGATCACCTTCCCCCTGAACTTCGCCGAGGTCCCTGACGGTGTAGCCGTCCTCACCGCCCGGTGTATGCCGCCGGAGGTCATGGAGGCGGAGGAGGCCGCGTTCGACGCTGCCGTGACCGTGTCCCGCTGCCGCACCCCGCTGACCCGCGAGGCCCGAGAGCGTGCGCTCGCCGAGGTCGCCCGCCAGAACAAGATCCTCGCCGCGTACAACCCGGGCCTGATCATCACCGCCGGGGGTGCGTCATGACGAACACGCCGGAGCAGCGCGAGGCTGCCATGGAGTACCTCAACGGATTGACGCCCGACATGCGCTACGGCGTGGCCGCGGTGTTTGCCAAGTACGTCGAGACGTCGGTGAACTTCGCTCCGGGTGCGGCCTTCGAAGGCACCCTTGCCCATCTCCAGTGGGCGGTCGCCGAGATCGAGCGCCTCCGTGCCGAGCTGAAGAAGTGCGTGGGCGTCGAGCCGACCGTGGCCGAGGAGTCGGCCTACCTCAGCCGCTGCCTGGACGCCGTGCGCGAGGTGTGCGACGCCGCCGAGAAGCAGGCCACGCGCTGGGAACACCCGCTGCCCGTACCCGAGTGGGTCGGCGTGGTCCGCGAGGCCGCTGACGGCGAGCGCCCCGACAGCGCGCATGGTGTCAGCCCCGTCGTCGAGTACGGCATCCGCATCCACCCCGACGAGGGCGGCGCGTGGGTCCTCCAGCCGACGAAGGAGCGGACCCTGTGCGAGGCCCGGCTGGTCGGGTATCGGGACAGCTGGCCGACGGCCGTGATGGTGCAACGCCCCGTCCGATGCGGCACGTGGACCGAGGTGACGCCGTGACGACGACCCCGCGCCCTCACCGCATCGACGCCCTGGACGTGCCGGCCGAGACGGTCGCCGCCCTCGTCGCCCGGCAGAAGCAGCAGCGCATCGACGAGTCCGTGGCCCGGCTGCGTCAGCTGATCGCCCACCCGGATGTCGCCGAGCAGGAGCACCAGCTCGACCCGGCCGACAAGGCGTTCGCCCAGCTCGCCTGCGCCCACCCCGAGAAGTGCAGCACCCCCGACGACTATCCCGGCTGGACCCCCGGAGGGACCCGATGACCATGCACGCCTACAGCTTCTGGTCGGAGAATGGCACCGCGAAGGGCAACCTTCCGCCGCTCGCCACCTTGTCGCTCCTCCCGGACGGCCCGTACAAGAGCAGCTTCGACGTCATGTTCAGTCAGGACACCCCCATCGAGCAGCAGCTCGCCGTGGCGGACCGGGTCCTCGCCGGAGTCCAGCAGTGGCGGAACGGCATCGCCGAGCACGCCGAGCAGCAGCGCACCGCCACCGACGAGCTCGAATCGGCCCGCGCTGAGATTGCCCGCCTCAAGTCCGAGGCCGGTGAGTCGGAATGAGCGACTACCCCGAGATCGCCAAGCACTTCAAGAGCGACCTTCCGAACCACGCCATCACGGCCCATCGTGAGGACGGCCCCTTCCGGTACCTGCGGTTCGCCGCCCCGAAGACCAGCATGACCGTCATCGAGCTCGTCACCTGGCCGCACAACCTGGTGATCGCCGGTAGCCACGGCTCGTTCCACTTCAGCCACTACGCCGACGACAGGCAGGACATGTTCGCCGCGTTCCGTGGCCGGGGCGAAGGGCGCGTGGACCCGGACCGCTGGGCGCGGATGCTGGTCAACGGCCGCGGCTCCGTCGCCGAATACGACCGCAGCCTCCTCGAAGCGCAGGTCAGGGAGTACACCCGGGAGGCCATCCGTGACGGCTGGGCACCGCGCGGCGTCGGCAAGGCCGTCACCGAGGACGTGCTCCAGAGCGGATACCTCGACGACGAGAACAACGCCCTCCGAGTCGTGGACGAGTTCGAGTACGGCGCGAAGACCCGCGAGGAGTGCTCCTGCGGCGCCACCGACGAGGACGCCGGCCGCTACGACCGCGGCGTCATGTGGGCGATCCGGCACGAGCGGGAGAACGGCAAGACGCACAAGGTCAGGACGCGTCGACTCGAAGGGTTCGACTTCGACGACGTGAGCGAGTGGACTATCCGCTCCCTCGACTACCACTACGTATGGCAGTGCCACGCGATCGTCTGGGGCATCGGCCAGTACGACGCCGCCCGCAAGGCTGCAGAGGTGGCGGCGTGAACCCGACGACTCGCGTCACGAGCACGACCGTGTGGCTCGACGGCGGCCCGGACGAGATCCACCTCCACATCCAAGAGGGCGGCCACACCGTCCTCCAGATCGGCAACGCGATCACCGTGCACCTCGGGTTCGCCCCGACGGAGACCCTCCTCGCCGTAGCCGCAGCACTCACCCAGGCCGCCGAACAGCGGGCACCGAAGGCGGTAGCCGCGTGATCACCGAACTTGCCGACCGGACCGAGACGGCGCTCGCCGACCTCGACACCGACTACCGCCGCCTGTACGGCGCCGACTTGACCCACTGGTCGCGCGGCGTCCGGGGCGAGTACCTGGACCTGCTGGCCGGCTGCACGAAGCGGGCGAAGTTCAGCGAGCACCTGCCCGTCCGGCCACGCAAGGCATCCGCCGGCCGCCGCCGACGTCACCGCACACAGCTGGGATGGCGCCTCAACCAGATCGCACCCACGGCGGAGACAGTCCTCCTCACTCCGGTGTGGACGGACGCCACCGGCACGGTGGAACGCGTGTACGTGGTCACCGCCCGCGACGGCAGCGGCCGTTCGCTGAAGCTGCCCCAGGGCGGGTCGAGGCGGATCACCGCACTCGTACAAGGCGCCCACCCTGAGGCGGACTGGGCCCGGCCGCAGACGTGGCGGACCTCCACCGCCCGCCTCACCGTCTGGTCGCCGCCGTCCCCGGACTTCCTCGCCACCGAGGCCGCCGGGTACATCGTGTCCCTCGACCAGCTCGAGCGCCGCCGCATCCGGGAAGCGATGCCCGCCGACTGGGCTGAACGCATCCGCTGGGCCGCCTGCCTCACGGCGGTCCTCCTCACCCACCAGGTCGCCGTTCTCGAAACGCAGGTCAACGCGGCAAGGCGGGCCGTCTGATGGCCCGCTTCCTGTTCCAGTGCGCCGCCCTCATGGCCGCACTCACCGCCACCTCCGCCGGGCTCTTCCGCCTCGGCCGTCACCTCTGGGGGACAAGTCATGCCTGAGACCAACGTTCGCTGGTTCGTCTACGGCGAGTGCGACGACTGCGACGGGACGGTGCAGAACGTCTCGATCGGACTCGGATGCGCCTGCCGCCTCAACCAGTACGTCAAGTCCGGCATCTGCACCTGCGGCTCGAAGTCGGAGGCCACGTCGTGACCCTCCTCGACACCGCCCTCGACCGCACCCGCCGCCGCGACAAGCCGGCCGGGAAGCACACCAAGAACTACCGGGTGCAGCAGCTCAAGAGCAAGGTCACCGAGCTGCGGGACGAGAACAGGCACCTGCACAACCGGCAGGCCGCAGCCGACGACTTCTTCGCCGTCCTCATGGACGACCGGGCCGAGCTCCACAACCTGTGGCAGTACGCCGAGCACAAGGCGGCCTGCGCCGAGGACGTCGTCGTCTGCCAGGAAGCCGACATCCGGGACCTCCACCGGCAGATCGCCGACCTGACCGAACGACTCCGGGTCGCATCGCTCGCCGACTCCGCTGCCAGCCGCACGCAGGAGATCGACACCCGCGCCCTGCTCAAGCGCATCACCCAAGGGGCGGACGCCGTCACCGACCCCGGACAGACCACCTGGGGCGCCCGCAACCAGCAGACGGGGGCCACGTCATGAGCATTCACCCCGAGAGCTGCTTCGTCATCAGGTGCGACGTGTGCAACGAGGCGCTCGACAGCGACGGCTTCGGAGTCGCCCACTTCGCCACCGGAGAGCAGGCCACGGCCGCAGCGGTTGACGAGGACTGGACCGTGCTGGCCGGCGGGCGCATCAGCTGTTCCGTCTCCGACCCCGAGCACGACGACGCCCGCGACGCCGCAGCGCTCACCCCGGCCTGACCCCACAGCCCGCCGGGCCGTCGGATGCCGCCGGCCAACGAGCCCGGCGATCCACCTGCACAGCCGCCCCGCCGACGGGAATTCGGCGGGGCGCCCCACCAGCATCCCAGGGAGAACCCCATGAGCGCATTCCGTGAACTCACCCTCACCTGCCCCGACGGCCAGAGCTACACCGTCGACCACGCCACGGAGATCGTCCCCGGCCTCCTCGTCTACCGCATCCCCGAGGGCATGCACCCCAGCAGCCCCCACCGCTGGCGCATCGGCCACCACAGCGGACTGTCCGTCGCCGACGCCATGCTCCGCGAAGACGCCGTCGCCGGCGCCGAACTCCTCGGCACCCTCGCCGACTGGACCCAGGACGCGGCGGCGCTCAAGGCCAGCATCGACCCGACGGACCTGTTCGCGAAGCTCAGCTACAAGTACTGCATCGCCCCGGCCAGCGAATCCCTCGCCCCCGGTGCCGACGCCAGCAGCAACGGCCGGTACACCGACGACGACATCCGGGATGCCGCCGCCGAGTTCAAGGCCGCCGGGTTCAACGCCCTCGACGTCCTCCTCGCCATGGCTCACCGCATCCCGTGGTCCGGCCTCGACACCGACGAGTTCAACGAAGCGCACAGCCGCATCGCGGAACTCGCCGACGCCGCCTGACCCACCCCAGACCGGCCGTTGAGCGTCCCCCCAGCGCTCCGGCCGCCCGGGAGCCGCCGCCCCAGCACCCCCCCAGGCGGGGCGGCGGCTTCCACACCACGACACCCGAAAGGCAGCCACATGAGTCACACCATTCGCATCGGCCGCTGGACAGCCGAACTGTACCAACGGGCGATCTACCTCCAGAAGCAGCCCGACCCGCACTGCCGCGACTGCCAGGGCAACGGCGAGGTCGCCTACGGGCCCGGCCTCGGCCCCTTCGGCGAAGAGCCCGACATCCAGCCCTGTCCCTGCTGGGACCCCTACCGCTCGCTCCGCATCCCCCTCTGGCGCAAGCCCGCCCCCGACGGGTGGCCCTTCTGATGGCCCCGATCGCCTGCACCCGCTGCGGAGGCACGGCCGGCCCCTTCACCCGCCAGCCCGAAGGCCCCGTCTGCGAAGACTGCCTCGACGAACAGGACAACGCATGACGACCGTCGACTTGGCCCCGCCCGTCATCCGCGACGACATGACCGCGGACGAGTACCACGCCGACAAGGACTCGGTCTCCTCGACCGGCCTCCGCAAGATCCTCGCCCCCGGCTGCCCCGCCCAGTTCAAGTACGGCCGCGACAATCCGCAGCCGCCGAAGAAGGAGTTCGACCTCGGGCACGCCGCCCACCTCCTCGTCCTCGGCGAGGGGCCGGAGCTGGAGGTCATCGACTTCCCGGACTGGAAGAAGGCCGACGCCCGCGAACTCCGGGACGCCGCCTACGCCGAAGGCAAGGTGCCGCTGCTGACCAAGGACTTCGAGATGGTCACCGCGATGGCAGAGGCGATCCGCCAGCACCCCATCGCCGGCCCGCTGTTCGCCCCCGGTACAGGCGTGGCCGAACGGTCGATCTTCTGGACCGACCCGGCGACCGGCGTCCGCTGCCGGGTGCGCCCCGACTGGCTCAAGCAGCTGCCCGGCGTGACCGTCGCCGTCGACTACAAGACGATCAAAGCAGCGGACCCGGAGACCGTGTCCCGCGCCATCCGCGACCACGGCTACCACCAGCAAGATCCGCTCTACATCGATGGCATCGAAGCTGCCGGGCTCGCACCAGATGGCTGCCGGTTCGTCTTCGTCTTCCAGTCGAAGATCGCGCCCTACCTGATCACGGTCCGCGAACTTGCCGACCAGGACCGCGACATCGGCCGGGCCAAGAACGAACGCGCCCTGCGCCTGTACGCCGACTGCACCGCCACCGGCATCTGGCCCGACTGGACCGGCCCCGTCGATGACATCCCCCAGATCGGCATGCCGCCCTGGGACACCATCCGCCAAGCAGAGGAATACCTCGGATGACCAGCACCGACGTCGCCACCCGCGACGAGCAGCACGCCGTCGCAGTACCGAACGCCCCCGCGAACCAACCCATCGAGTCCAGCCTGGAAAAGTGGGCGCGCGAAGCCTCCGCCATCTCCACCATCGCCGCCGCCATCGCCACCACTAGCCTCGCTGGCGCCTACCGCGGCAAGCGTGACGAGATCGTCGCCGTAATCCTCGCAGGCCACGAGCTCGGCCTCCAGCCGATGACCTCGCTGAAGAGCATCGACGTCATCAACAACCAGCCCGCCCTGCGAGCCCACGCCATGCGCGGCATCCTCCAGAGCAAGGGCCACGAGGTCGAGCTCGTCGAGTCCACCGGCACCTACTGCAAGATGCGGGGCCGCCGGAAGGGCGCCGAACAGTGGCAGGAGGTCGAGTGGGACACCGCGCGCGCCACTCAGATGGGGCTGATCAACAAGCCTGAGTGGAAGAAGCAGCCGAAGACCATGCTGATCAACCGGGCTACTGGTGAGATCTGCCGGCTCGTCGCCTCTGACGCTCTCCACGGCATGCCCTACGCCGCCGAGGAACTCGACGGCTACGTACACGGCGAAGCCGTCCAAGCGAAGCAGGCACCCCTATCCCTCGCCGCCATCACTGGCCCCGCACAGCGGCCGGCACCTTCGGGCGTCGTCGACGTCGACACCAGCGACGAACACGCCGCCGCAGTCTCCGAGCTGCACTCCTTCGGCATGGACCAGGGCATCGAGGACATCGACCTCCTCGCCCATGAAGAACTCGGCGCTCCCATCGAGCACGTCTCCGCGCAGGCCATCCGCACCCTCGTCGAACGTCTCCGCGCTGCCGTAGCAGCCACCTAAGCCCACCGCACCCACAGAGGCCGCCCCGCGGGCAATGCGGGGCGGCCTCCTCAGAAGGAGACCACACGCCATGACCATTAACCACCGCGCCGAAGCGTTGCGCCTGGCCGAAGAGTCGCACGGCGTCCTGCGCCCCCACGACGAGGGCCCATGCGAGGCAGACCGCCTGCTCGCCGAAGCCCAAATCCACGCCACCCTCGCTCGTGACGAGGAGCGGGCGGCCGCGACCGCCGACCTGCGGGATGCCATCACCCTCCTGCGCCGCCGCGAGTACGCGACCCGCGAGGCCGTGTCCAGCCACATCGCCCAGGCTCTCGCCAGCCGGGAGGCCGACCGCTGGAAGGCCGGACTCAACCTCGCCAAGGCCCTCGACGAAGCCGACTGCAACATGGACGCCCTCGTCGACGCCCGTCTCACCGACGACGGCTGGGACCCGCGGTCCGCGTACAAGGCCCCTGCATCTGCGGTCCGCCGCGACGACCCGTGGGCGGCCACACCGGACATCACCGCAGAGGTCCCGGAGCCCGTCCGCCGGGTCATCGCCGAGCGCCTCGCCGACATGCTCCTCAGTCGCCAGGACGACGGCTGGGGCGCCGAGCAGGCCCGCCGCTTCGCCTTCGCCCTGAAGAACGAAGGCGCCGACCTCACCGGCGACATCGAGAAGCGGATCCGCGACCTCACCCTCGGCCGCGACCCGTCCGACCCCCCGTTCTAGCCCAACCGTCTCCGGAGCCCCGCCCGCCGATAACAGGCGGGGCCCCGCTCACCAAGGAGAACACGACATGCGAGCACTCACCATCCGCCAGCCCTGGGCCGACGCGATCGCCCACCAGACGAAGCGCACCGAGAACCGCACCTGGAAGACGAAGTACCGCGGTCTCGTACTCATCCACGCCGGTGCCGCACACGACCCCCAGGCCGTCATCTACGGCCCGCGCCCCGACGCCCGCAGCGCCGTCATCGCGACCGCTCAGATCACCGACTGCCACTACTCGGACGACGGCCAGTGCTGCGGGCCCTGGGGCGAGGAGAACGTCTACCACTGGACGCTCACCGACGTCACCGTCCTCCCGACGCCCGTCCCGTGCAAGGGCCGCCTCGGACTGTGGACCCCGGACGCCGACTTGCTGGCCGCGGTCAACGCCCAGGCGGTGACGCTGTGACCCGCCGCCTCTCCGTCGCCGAGCGTCTCGCCGCAGCCGAGAAGGACATGCTCCTCGCCGACATAGCCGACCGCACCAGCTGGGACCGGTTCCTCGTCGAGCAGGCGGTGTACGCCTACGGGCTGGCCAACGACACGTTCAGCGCCAACGACTTGCGCAACGTGCTCCCCGAACTGGGCCACGGCTACCTCGGCGCCGCCATCGGATCCCTCCGAGCCGGCGGAGTCATCGAGCACACCGGCCACATGGTCCCGTCCACCTCCGGCCCCACCCACGGACACCGCCTCAGCGTCTGGCGCCTCACCGCCAAGGGCCATGCCATCGCCGCCCAGCGTCGCGCCGCACGGACGGAGACGGCCGCATGAGCGTCTGGCAGATCCTCGCCGCCACCAGCTGGCTGGCCGTCACCGCCGCCATCGCCATCACCCTCGCGGCCGTCGCCCTGACCGCCGCCATCCTCCGCCTGCTCTACCGAACCATCCGCTGGGCCATCGACCGGGCCCGATGGCAGCGGAGCACGGCGCCCGCGCTGCCGGCCGAGGCCGACCTCGCCACCTGCCAAGCCATCTGGCCCGACCCGCCCAGCCCTCGCGTCATCGAAGCCCAGCACCGCCTCGAAACCGCCAAGCCGCGAAAGGAGGAACAGTGATGGCGCTCGCACCGCAAGTCATCAAGCGCAAGCAGCGAAACCTCAACCGCAGCCGAGGCATCCCCAACCGCCTGCCGGCCACCGAAGCCGCCGAGCACATCCAGCGTCTTCGCCAGACGATGAGCTGGGCCGACCTCCGGGACGCCAGCGGATGCAGCGCTGCGCACCTGCGCAACATCGCCTCCGGACGCGAACCCCGCATCAACCGCCACACCCACAACAAGATCCTCACCGTTCAGCCCAGCCCGCGCGGCTACCTCTACATCGACGCCCTCGGTAGCCGGCGACGCATCCAAGCCCTCATGTCCTGCGGCCACTCCCAGTACGTCATCGCCGCCGCCGCCGGAACCACCCAGTACCGCATCGGCCTGATCTGCAACGGGCAAGCGACAGTCCGCCTCCACCTCGCCCAGCGGATCACCGCCGCCTACGGGCAGCTCGCCAACAGCGAAGGCTCCAGCACTCGGGGGCGCAACGTCGCGGCCAAGAACGGGTGGGCCGGCCCGGACTACTGGGACGACGGCGACTTCGACAACCCCGACTTCCAGCCCGCAGACGGCGCGACCCCCCGCTACATCGTCCTGGCAGAGAACGGCCTCGAGCTCGAGCAGCAGGGCCACACCCGCGAGCAGGCCGCAGAGCGCCTGCGCGTCTCGAAGATCAACCTCCAGCAGTCCATCAGCCGCTACCGGAAGACACAGGAGGCGGCGGCATGAGCTACCGCAACGACAACGACGCACTCACCGTCATGGACTGGTTCTGCGGCGCCGGCGGCAGCAGCCAGGGCGCGCACGCCATCCCTGGCGTCCGGGTCGAGAGGGCCGCGAACCACTGGGCGCGGGCCATCGAGTCCCACGCCGCGAACTTTCCCGAGGTCGACCACTACAGGGGCGACATCCGCGAAGCCCCCGTCGCCTCCTGGCCGACCACCGACATCTTCTGGGCCTCACCCGAGTGCCCTCAGTGGTCGAACGCCCGGGGCAAGAAGCGGGACTTCGCCACCTCGATGCAGGACGGTTTGTTCGGTGACGCCCCCTCCGAGGAAGTCGAACGCTCCCGCGCGCTCATGGAGGAAGTCCCCATGTACCTGCGCGGGGTCCAGGAGCGGGGCGGGCTGGTCAAGGCCGGTGTCGTGGAGAACGTCGTCGATGTCCGGGCCTGGGACCAGTGGGACCGGTGGATAGGAGAGATCCGCAAGCTCGGATACGAGACCCGCACCATCGCCCTGAACTCCATGCACGCCGACCCTCGGGCCGTACACCGGGCCCCCCAGTCCCGCGACCGCCTGTACGTCGCCTACTGGCACAAGAGCCTCGGCCGCACCCCGGACTGGAACAAGTGGCTGCGCCCCCGCGCCTGGTGTACCGGGTGCGACGAGTGGGTGCGCGCCGTCCAGGTCTTCAAGGACCCCAGCCGCGACATGGGCCGCTACCGCCAGCAGTACGTCTACCGGTGCCCGCAGGTGAAGTGCCGCAACCAGATCGTCGAACCGTCCGTACTCCCCGCCGCCGTCGCCATCGACTGGGCGCTCCCCGGCCAGCGCATCGGCGACCGGGCCCGGCCCCTTGCCGACAAGACGCTCGCCCGCATCCAGGCCGGCCTCGACAAGTTCGCCAAGCCCATGGTCGTCCCCGCCGGAGGCACCTGGCGCGAGGACGCCGTACCGCTCACCGAGCCCATGCCGACCCGCACCACCAGGGAAAACGACGGCCTCGCCATCCCGCCGCTCCTCATCCCCGTCGAGGGCAGGGACGGCAAGGAACCCGCCTCCGCGAACAACCCGCTGCGCACCCAGACCGCCCGCAACGAAACCGGCCTCGCCTGGCTCCCCTTCATGGTCACCATGCGCGGCGGCGGCGACCAGCTCCGCGGCCGGTCCATCCGCGACGCCCTCGGCACCGTCTCCGCCAACGGCAACCACCACGGGCTCGTCACCCCCGACATCCCCGCGATGGTCATGCGGAACAACGGCTCCAAGGGCGACGGCGGCGAGCACTGCACCTCAGCCGCCGACTTCCTCCGGACCATGACCACAGCCGGCCACCAGTCCCTCGTCACCTGGGAACACCTCCTCGTCCCCTACTACGGCAACGGCACCGCGAAGCCCGTCACCGAGCCGGTCGGGACCCTCTCCACCCGAGACCGGTACGCGCTCGTCAAGGGCGACGTCGACATCAACGACGTCCTCTTCCGGATGCTCGAGCCCCACGAGATCGGCCGGGCCATGTCGTTCGCCGACCAGTACATCGTCCTCGGCTCCAAGCGCGAACGCGTCCGCCAGTACGGCAACGCCGTCACCCCCAACGCCGCCGAAGTCATCCTCTGCGCACTCGTCGAAGCCATCAACGGCAACGACCTCGAGCGGCACGCCGCGCCCGAGCTCGCGACCGCCGCGTAACCCAGCTAGCCGCCGCACGACAAAGCCCCGCGGTGATCGCCGCGGGGCCCGGAGGAGAGGAAGAGAGATGTCAGTCAGGTTCGTAGTCAGCGAAGCGCTTCGCGGCGGCTGCATCACGATCTTGGATCTCCATCAGATGCCTGGCCATGACGTCCAGGAACTTCTCGGCGCTCTCGGTCTTAGGCACCTCGCCGGCAGCGAGGTGGAACGCCTGGACCATGCGCCGATCCGACTGCGCGGTGTCGAAGGCGCCAGGTGTGACGAGGTAGGCCCGGCGACGCCCGCGCACAGTCAGGGCGCTGACCAGCCCGTCTTCGCGAACCTGCTCGATGAGTCGAGTCAGGAGGGCGCGGGCGCGGGTGAGAGGCACTTCCTGAATGCCGTCCTCGGTGATGCGGGGCTCCAGATCAGACGCCATGTCGAGAGTGTAAGCCATGGTGATTCCTTCCATTCTTTCCAATCTTTAAAGTAGTATGGCAGGCGAGGGCCGGGCCTGCCAGCACGTCAGTCCTTCACGCAGTCGCGATCGAGAGAAGACACCGTGGGAATCCGCCTGATCGTCGAGGTGCTGACCAGCGCACCCGAGGCCCTGACACACAGGGAGAAGCTGCTCCTCGTCGTCTTGGCCGAGGACGCGAACGACGACACCCGGATCACGTGGAACAGCGTCGAGCGGCCCGAGGTGCTCCGCGGCGCCAAGCTCAGCCGATCGCAGCTGTACGCGGTCCTTAAGACGTTGATCGCCAAGGGTGTTCTCGCGAAGCTCGCGGCAGGCCAGAAGAACGGCACAGCCAAGTATCAGATCGCTAAGTTCCCCGAGTCTCAGTGTCAGGGAATTGCTGACACTGACGCACCTCCTCAGGGTCCGGAAACTCCTGACACTGAGAGCCCTCAGAGTCCCGGAACTCCTGACACTGACGCGAACGGTCAGCGTCCCGAAAATGCGGACACTGAACCGTCTCAGTGTCCCGGAATCCGGGACGTCAGTGTCAGGGATTCCGGGACCCCTACCCCTCTTAACCCCTCCTCTACTACCCCCTCTAGCAAGCAAGCGGGAGCAGAGGAGCCAGCCGACATCTCGTTCGGCATCCCCGCGGACGCACGCCCCCTTGTCGACGGACTCACCGCTGCCGGCGTCGTCGTCCGCTGGCCCTTCAAAGGCAACAGCTGGTTCCCCGTCCTGGCGCTCATCAAGAAGTCCGGCGTCGACGCGATGGTCGACCACGCCGTCAAGGCCGCTTCCCGGACCTCTGTCGAGTCCGCGAACTACTTCATCAAAGGCTGGAGCGAACTCCCGCCGCAGCCCGGCCCCGGAGTCGAGCGCCCCAAGCTCCACGCCGTTGCGGGCACTGGCTATCGGCCCTTTCAACTCGCCAAGAACGTCGACTACTCGAAGGGATTCTGACCATGCCCGACCCCCAGCCCCTCGGAGGAGAAGCGGTCACCCGCCGCTTCCAGCGCATCCTCGAAGCCCGCGGCCTCGACCACGTCGAGCCCGGCCCCATCGACGACGAACCCGAGCCGGCCGAGCCCGGCCACCCCGAGTACCACCGCAAGCGACGTGCCGACTGGGCTCTCAAGCGCTGGGCCACCGCCACCCCGTACCGCTACCAGACGGCGACCGCCACCCACCCCGACGTCATCGCCTGGGCCGACCGTGCGGCCACTACCCCGAAGGCGGCCGGGTTCCTGCTCCTCACCGGCCCGTTCGGCACCGGCAAGACCCATGAGGCTTACGGGGCGCTGCGCCGGATCGCCGACGCCGGGCCGGAGCGGTACGAAGTCATCGCCCTCACCGCCCCCGACATGTACGCCCTGCTCCGCCCCAAGGGCAGCGACAACGGCCCCGAGTTCGAGGTGAAGCGGCTCATGCGCGCCCCGCTGCTGCTCATCGACGACCTGGGCACCGAGAAGATCAGCGAGTTCACGGAGGAGGCCACATACCGGCTGCTGAACGCCCGGTACAACGAATGCCGCCCGCTGATCATCACCAGCAACCTGCCGACCCAGTGCACCGACGGCCCGGACCTCATCGACAAGCTCGGCGAACGGATCACCTCCCGCCTCTCCCAGATGACGACCGTCGTCGAGATCAACGGCCGCGACCGCCGGCGGGAGAGCGCGTGATGGACGTCGACCCGGATGACGTGAAGGCGATGCGCGCCGAGAACGGCGGCGCGGACTTCCGGGCCTTCATGCGGCAGCAGATCACCAACGGCAAAGCCCGCCGCGAGAAGCCGGTACCTGCCAAGCCGCCCCCGCCGCCCGGTCACCGGCCCGGCGCCTGGCCGGTCGGCACCCGGCCCCCGGACCCGCCACCAGCCCACCCGCCCGGCCTGTGGATAGCCGCCCTCGACCGGCTCCGCACCGGAAGCCAGGACAACCGGCCGTGCGAATGCGGCACCTGCACACCCGACGACGACACCGAGGAGAACCGATGAGCACCGGACCCAAGCCCGTGTACGCCTCTCAGGGCGGCAGCCGCTATCACTCGACCCGTCTCTGCAACGCCTTCCTGGTCGGCCAACACCTGTGGCGCTTCGACCCCATGCAGTGGGTGCCGGGCATGCCGCAGATCATGCTCACCAATGGTCACCGCCTGGACGAAGTGGTCGTCACCGAGGCTTTGGGGCGGGGTAAGGAGCCGTGCGCCGACTGCTTCCCCGGCCAGCGTGCCGAACTCCACCGCAGTAGCAGCGAATACGACTTCGGGCACCAGCCGGTCGAGATTCAGGGCGACTGGTTCTGCGGTCGCTGCCGCACCCGCTATATCGACGAGCACGGCGATCACGAGAGCTATCCGACGCTCTGGCCCTGCACATCGGCTGTCGTCCTCGGCCTCGTCGACCGGCCGGCGGTGGCCGCATGAGCCGCCATTCCCAGGCCCCGATGCCGGATTCCCTGCGGCACATGATGCGCGCCGGCCAGCACCCCGCCCGCGCCCACGCCTGCCCCCACTGCGGCGCCCACCCCCACCAGCCCTGCCACCTCCGCACCAACGGCAAGCACGTCCAACCCCACCCCCAGCGCATGGCCACCTGGGCGCAAACCACCGCCTGCTGCCCCACCTGCCAGGTCACCCCCACCGTCCCCTGCCACGCCGACGGGCGCGCCCTCCCCGGCGGCACCGTCCACGCCGAGCGGTACACCGAAGCCGAAAGGACAGCCGGATGAGCTCCCGTAACCAGCGCCGCCAGCTGCCCGGCGACATGTTCCCCGGCATGCCCGACGTGCTGACGAAGCGGCCTCCGAAGGCCGAGGACGGCGAGCACACGGCCCGCACCCTGGACGAGGCGATCGCCCGGTCCTTCGAGATCCTCGACGAAGCCCTCGCCACGTACCCGATCGTCGGCACGTACTGGCTGTCGTCGGGCGGCGGCGACTCTGGGAACCTCGGGCACCTGATGCGCGGCCGGTACGACGCCGTCCTCCACGTGAACACCGGCACCGGCATCCCGGAGACCACGCAGTACGTGCGGGATGTCGCCGCCGCCTGGGGCGACACGCTCCACGAGCTCCACCCCCGCAACTCCTACCGGGATCTTGTCCTCGGCAACGTGCTCGCGAGCCGCGGCCCGAACGCCGGGATACGCGCCGTCTGGCAGGGCTTCCCGGGACCGGTCGGGCACCGGGTCATGTACCGGCACCTCAAGGACGAGCCGCTGATGACGTTCCGTCGCAGCGTTGTCGGCGACGAAGGCCGCACCAAGAAGATCATCTATCTGGGTGGGATGCGATGGGCTGAGACTGAGCGCCGTTTCCGCAACGCCGAAGCCATCGACCAGGACGGCGCGATCGTCTGGGTCTCGCCGCTCGTCCATTGGACCGACGCCCACATGCGCGAGTACCGGACCCGGCACCGCTGCCACCAGGAGCACGAACACGCCCCGCACCGCCTGTGCTTCGACGCAGCGCTGCCGCTGAACGAGGTCACCGAGCACATCCACATGTCCGGCGAGTGCCTGTGCGGCGCGTTCGCCAAGCCGGGCGAGTTGGACGAGATCGGATTCTTCTACCCCGAGACCGCGGCAAGGCTCCGCGCCCTTGAGGAGCAGGCCGAAACCGCCGGGATCCCCGCCTGCCGCTGGGGCCAGAAGCCGCCGACCGAGAAGGGCAGCACTGCCCCGGCCGGGCGACTTTGCTCTAGCTGCGTCGCTATCCCCGGTCAAGACGACCTTGTCGACCAATGGCGCGACAGCGGTCTCATCACTCCCGACCAGCATGCCGCGTTCACCCGGGAGGCGTCGTGAAGATCCGCGCCGACATCGTCGAACTCATCGGTCAGGGCTTCAACAACGAAGAGATCGCCCGCCACCTCAACGTCGACCCGAAGACCGTTTCCCTCGCCCGGCAGCGACTCGGCGCCGACAACGCCCCCGCCCGCCGGCCGGCCACCAGCGTTGAACGGCTGTACGCCGAAGCCGTCCCCACCGGGCAGGTCCGCGACTACAAGCCGGCCCGCATGCCCATGTCGCCCGCCCAGCAAGCCGCCAACCGGGCCGCACTCCTCGCCGGGCTTCGCACCCCCGCACGTTGACCCGCGACCCAGGCCCGGCCTGATGCCTTACCCCGAACCCGCACGCACCGCGACCAAGGAGACCCGCATGAACATCACCGAGATCCACGAGTCCGGAACTTTCTACTGGGAGCCCGGCGCCGAAGAGTGCCCGCACGCCGCCGAGCCCAACTACGAGACTGAGGGCGACGCCTGGGACGTCTGGACTGAGCGGCACCCGGCCAGCGACAACGGCCGCATCTGCCTCGACGCCCCCGCCGGAGAGGCGTGCCTGACCTGCTCCGAGGAGGAGGGCGACATGGTCCCGTGGTCCCGCTGCAGGGGCCGCGACCACATTCGCCCGCTGCCTGGTCTGACCCGAGTCGACAGCACAGCCCACGCCTCGCTGACCGTCCTGGTTGGCGGCCTGGAGTGCCTGGAGCGGGAGTGCGAGGAGTTCTTCACCGACGACGGTGACGAGATTCCCGGCAAGACCACGTGCTCCCACATGCACGAGGAGGAGGTCTGCGGCGGCTGCTCCGTCGAGCAGCCTGACGGGATCTTCGAGTCGACGGTCGCCTGGGTCGACTGCCCGCAGCGTCCGGCCGTTGAGCCCACCCCCGCCCCGTGACACCAGGCGAGCCGTGCCGGGGCGTATCCGGCACGGCTCAGCCCCCACCCCACCACACAACCCGAAGGAGAACCACATGTCGTACCCGCAGCTGCTCACCCCGGAAGAGAAGCTCGCTGACGGCAAGGCCCGTCTCGGAATCCCGCCGATCGTCGTGATCTGCGGGAGCACCCGGTTCATGGCTGAGATGACCGAGGCGGACGTGGAGCTGACGGCGAGCGGCTACATCGTCGTCAAGCCCGGCTGCAACATGAAGCAGCCGCACGCGCTGTGGGCCGATCCGGCTGATGCCGAGCGAATCAAGCTCGCCCTGGACGACTTGCACCGGGCGAAGATCCGGCTGGCTGACGACGTGCTCGTCGTCGGCCCGTACATCGGAGACTCCACCCGCGCCGAGATCGCCTACGCCCGGTCGCTGGGCAAGCCGGTCCGATTCACCCACCCCGAGGTCGACCCCGCCGCCGAGGCGCAGCAGTGACCGCCGTCGACCTGCCGCTGCCGGTGGTGGTGACCCGGCACCAGTGCCCGTACTGCCGGATCACCCGCAGCAAGCGGTCCGCCGCCGTCGCGCACATGGCCCGCTGCTGGAACAACCCCGCCAACCGGACGTGCCGCAGCTGCGTCCACTTCGAGCCGGCCGTCTCCTACGGCGACTGCGAACCCGGCCGACGGTGCAGCTGCGGCGACGAACCCGCCAACTGCGGCGTCGAGGTGGAGCTGCCCGACTACGACCAGATGCCCGTCACTGACTGCCAGCAGTGGGAGACCCGATGATCCCCAACCTCCCGGAAGGAGAACACATGAGCAAGCACACCGATCCGCTCGAAGTCGCTTACGCCGCCCCGTCCG
Source organism: Streptomyces sp. NPDC002994 (assembly GCF_040611155.1). Classification (NCBI taxonomy): domain Bacteria; kingdom Bacillati; phylum Actinomycetota; class Actinomycetes; order Kitasatosporales; family Streptomycetaceae; genus Streptomyces; species Streptomyces sp. NPDC002994. Next base: position 135,966 of record NZ_JBEXNQ010000014.1, on the reverse strand, counting down.
CCGTGGTCGCCCCCACCAGTCCACGCGCCGAACTCCTCGCCGCCGCCGAGGTTCTGCGGTCCCAGCAGGGCTGGCTGTCCGGGCAACTCGCCCTGTGGCTGGCCGACACGGCGACGGTGCACGGCCCGGACGACGACGGCCGCACCTGCTTCAGGGACGGCGACTCGTGGCCGTGCTTCGACGTCCAGGCCGCCCAGAAAGTCGCCTTTGCCGTCGGCTACGAGCCCCCCGCTCCGTGACACCAGGCGAGCCCCCCCGCCCCATCACATCCCCGAAGGAGAACCATGATGTTCATCCGCGTGACGTACACGTACTCGGCCGGATCCACGGTGAACGGCGTCGCGAGTTGCGTCCGCCTGGACAAGCCGAACAACGTGCTCGACGGGATCGAGAAGGCCCGGCGTAAGAATCAGTTGATCCGGATCGTCGACCGCGAGCAGGGCACCGCCCACGCCTTCCCCGCCAGTCGCCTGATCTCCGTGGCGGTCGAGCCCGCCAAGGACGCGTCGTGACCGCCCGCCCGCCGTCCCCGCGCCGTGCCCCGGTCGACGAGTGGTCGACGAAGGCCCTGGCGTTCTATGCCCGCCGGGGCCAGGGCGGCCAGGACGTGCTCCACCGGGCGCTGCTGATGCTCCTCGGCGCCGACGGCCACCTCGACACCCAGGGGCGGATCGTCAGCGACACCGGACGGAGGGTCACGTGAGCGCCCACCAGCCGCCGCTGTGGCTTGACGACTGGGCGACCGAACCGTGCGGTGACGCGGACCCGGGCGAGCGGCGGCAGGCGATAACCGGCGACTACGGCCGCAGCCCCAGCCGCGGACGCCGGTGGGCCGACTGGGCGCGCGGAGCCGAGACGGTGGACGTGGTCGGGGGGTGGCTGTGATGGCACCGCCGGGCAGGCCGCAGCTCAGCGACCGGCAGATGCAGATCCTCCGCCTCCGGGCCGAGGGCTACACCGGGCCGGAGATCGCAGCCCGGCTGGTGATCGCGCTCGGCACCCTCGACTACCACGAGCGGGTCATCCGGCATCAGCTCAGAGCCAGGAACCCGGCGCACGCCGTGCACCTCGCCCACAACGCGGGCCTGTTGCGGCGCGACCGGCACGGCAACCACGCCGGGTTCGCCGCGCACGTCCGCGCCAAGGAGGAGCCGTGCGACCGCTGCTTGGCCGCCGAGCGGGCGTACCAGGCCGATCGGCGGGCAGTGCGCCGGGCCGCGAAGAGGGCGGCGTGAGCGCATCTGTGCGGCTGCGAGTAGTCACAGGAGGGCTGAGGCGGCCCAGAACGGGGCCTAGGAGCGCCTCGCAGCGTTCCGGCGGACTCCGCCGCCCACGCACCCGCACGCGGCAGCGAGGCGCACAAGCCAAGCCCGCGACCGTAATTGGTGGAAAGGAACCGAAATGACCGACCAACTCCCGCGCCGCTTCACCCTCGTCCGCAACATCGACGAAACCGGCGTCTCCGGCACCGGCGTCATCGTCGAAGGCCTGGAGTTCACCGACGGAACCGTCGCCCTCCGATGGCTCACTGGCACCACCTCCACCGCCATCTACGCCTCGATGCGCGACGTCGAAACCATCCACGGCCACGGCGGCAAGACCCGCATCGTCTGGATCGACGACCAGCTCGCCGCCGGTCTGAAGTCCCTGCTCGAAGGCAAGAACGCCGAACTCAAACGCCACCACCTCGACGCCCGCATCGGCAACCTCCAGGGCTCCCGCGTCCAAGCCGTCCGCGAAGTCCTCGCCCAATGGGCCCCCGAGGCTGGCACCCCGCTCGCCGCCCTCTGGCAGCAAGTGCGGGACGCAACCGAGCTGTACACCGCCCAGATCGAAGCCATCAACACCGAAGCCGCCCGCGACATCCCCGGCATCACCGGAGGCACCGATGCCTGACCAGCCTGCGCCTGTCCGCAAGAGCGAGCTTCCCTGCATGCCGCCCCCGGAGTGGGAGTTCTTCCGCATCGGCGACCCGGGAGAGCTGCCCATCCCCGGAGACAACCCGCGCATGAACGGCCACATCTGGGCCATCGTGCGGCGCCGTGTCACCTACGGCGACTGGGAGCCCGTCCGCCCCGACCACTGGGCTGAGGAGGAGCCCGTCCGCCCCGTCGTCGGTCTCGCCCGAGGCGGACGGTACGACGAGCAGCAACTCAAGGTCGCATGGGACGACGCCAGTGCAGGGCCGACCGCCCCGGGTGGGCTGCGCGACCAGTACGCGGCGGCGATCTACGAGCGCAACAACCCGACCCGCCGATGGGCTGACGCGCACCCCGATGACCTGCTCGCTTACGCAGGCGACGCCGACGCCGTGCTCGCCGTCCGCGACCAGGAACTGACCCACTTCCGCGCCCTGCTCGCCGAGGCCGTCGAGTGGATCCACGAAGGCGAACTCCGTGAGCGCATCTGCGACGCCCTCGACCCGCAGGAGACGCCGTGATCGCCGCCCTGGTCGGCCGCGCCGCCACCGCCCTGACCCGTCTCGCCCACCGCCTCGGCACCCACCGCTACCTCTCCACCGGCTGTTTGCACGGAGGCGACGGTCACGGCTACTGCCAAGGCGACACAGGAAAGCTGGGCGCCAAGAAACCCCAATCTTGTAAATGGTGCGACGCCAAATGCCGTTGCGCTTGCCACCAGGAGCGCCCGTGACCCCGAAGCGCTTCACCGCGCGGCTTGCCGCCATGGCCCTGGCAACCGCCTTCATTGCCGCCATCTCCATCGGCGCCTACTACGACGTCGGCGGATGGGCCGGCGTCGCAGCCGTCTGGGGCACCGTCGCTGTCCTCTTCGGCACGGTCCGGGCCCTCATCTGGGCCCTCGACAACTGGAACGCCCGGTGACGACACCCCGCCCCACCGCCTGAGCCCGCCCCGCACCCGCACCGCCTGCAAGGAGTACGCCGTGAACGCTCCCGCCCCGCTGTCCTGGCCCTGCCCCCTGTGTGACCGCCCTTGCAACGGCCCCGTGCACGAGGGATGCCAGGCGAAGGTCGACGAGAACCTGACCGCCCTGCCCGCCCTGTACGTCCAGCTCGCCGACGCCCTGTACCCCGGCCGGCGAGGCGGCGACGGACGCACCGGCACCCGAACCGCACCCCTGCCGTGCAACGAGGAGGCGCTGGATTTGCGCTCCCGCGGGGGTATCGCTGGGGTGCTGTCCGGCTGGACTTTGGACCTGTACGAGCGTGAGGGATGGCAGAGCTTCCCGGTGTTCGGGTCGGTCGAGACGGCCGTCACCGAGTACGCGAAGATCCTGCGCATCAACCTCCCGTGGATCATCGACCAGCATCCGGCCGCCCGGGAATTCGCCGACGAGGTGCGGCTCATAGCCGGGCAGGCCCGGCGGCTCGTCACCGGGGAAACCCCGCCCCGCCGCGTCACCGTCTCCTGCCCCTGCGGCGGCACCATGCGCGTCACCCTCGACACTCCTGGCGCCCGCTGCCCCGGCTGCTCGACGCAGTACGGGCACACCGAGGTGCTGCAACTGCCGGCGGCGGAACGGCGGACCGCGGCATGACTGGGTGCGAGCTTTCAGAGAGGCAGCAGTGGGTTCGATTCCCCACCCGGGCACAGGGACGCAAGGATGGCTCCTCACATGCAAGCGCAAGGGGAGGGGAAGTATGGCCGGAAGATGGAGGCACAGAGCCAGCGCCGCGGGGATCGCCGCTCTGCTCATGTCCGCCACGGCATGCGGGCAGGACGACGGCGCCCCGCAGATCTGGACCGAACCGCCCCGGACCCACAGCGATACGCTGCCACGCTCCTGGGTCGGCGGCGCGTCCGACGAAGTCGTCCTCATCCAGATCACGCAGGACGGCACGAAGATCACCGGCACCCTCAATGGCACCGAACTGGAGGGCAACGGACGACTGGACGTCGACCAGGGCGCGTTCACCGGCACCACTCAAAACGGAGCAATCACGCTTCTCTTCGAGACGGGCTTGGGCACGCAACGGTCGATCTCGGGGACCGTGACCAGCACCGAGATGGTCCTCAACCACGCGACCAAATCCGGAGGCATGGAGACGTACACCCTGCGCCCCGGAACGATCGACGAGTACAACGCCCGGGTCGCTGACCTCGGAAACCCGAACAGCAACTCCGCACTCAACAGCTAGCGGCGAGGAGCCGTCATGGGCGACACCCCGACCGGCTCCAGCTGGCGCGGTCTAATCTTCCTGTCCATCCCGGTTCTGTGGCTGGTGGCCGTCGTGCTCCTCGCCGCCTTCGACGCCTGGCCCACCCGAACGCCCTCCACCCCCAGCCCCACACCAAGCGCGAGCAGCTGGGAGTGCGCCATCGACCCTGCGACCCGCGAAACCGCCGACTGCTGGCAGCCCACTCCATAACGACGAAGCCCCCACCTGCAACGGAAGGTGGGGGCATTCGTGCGTCCGGCTACTGGGCCAGCCTCGCCCGGTACTCAGCACGCGCCCGGATCAGCTCGGCGTGCGCCTCCCGCATGCTGTCCAGCCGCTCCGCCAGGGTGTTGATGACCGTCTCCAGGCCGTCCGGGTCCAGGCCCTCAATCCAGCAGTCGTCAATCATCTCGATGGAGACGTGCGGCAGCCGGTACGCCAGCGTCTTCGAGAACGGCAGCACGTTCGTCGTGATGCTCAGCACCCGAAACTCCTCCGGCGCCCCGTTCTCGTTGATCGGCAGCGTCACGTTCTTCCGGAACGACTGGCACCAGATGTCATCCGGGTCCGTCGGCGTCGCCGCCTCGTGGTCATGGTTCAGCTGGCAGCCCCGCAGACACGTCACCGACATCAGCTCACCGGTGGTGCGGTCGGTGAACGACCACGTTCGGGGGGCATCCGTGACCGAAGTCGCAGAGACGGGGGTGGAGGTGTCGAGTAAGCTCATGGCGATTCCTTCTTTCACTGGGATGGATCACTGATCAGCGAGCTAGTGACTCGCTGGTTGAACAGGCCGGACGGGTGATGACCGTCCGGCCGTTCGCGTTTCCAGGGGCTGACGCTAGGCCAAATCCCGCCCCCTTACATGCGGTGGGAGGTAGATCCAGACCCCACCCCAACCGGCCACCCACCTGCGAGAACCGTGGAATTGACCAGAGCGGTAGGATTCGTCGCGCTCCCCCAATCTCGCGCGGCCAAGCACAGGCCATGGGTGAAAGCGGCCGGAATGAACCGGTGCTGCTAGCCGGCCGATGCTGCTGACAGGAACCTACAGCCGTCTCGGGCGCTGCCGTTCCGGCCACAGATACCGCGTGTCTGGTTCGGCAAGGTGCGACCTTCCTCGGCGTCCCGCCTGTCCCCAACTTGGCGCACTGTGCAGTGCGTTTCCCGCAGGCCGGCTAGCTGGAGCAGTGCAGTTGCGGCACCGTCGGAGGCGGAGCCTTACCGCGTGAATGGTCGCTCTTCGTTGGCGCTGGAGGTTGGCCGGAAGTACGCCATGAACTGCGCCCTTGATCGACGGAGGCATGAGTCTCCCTTGAAATCGATGATGCTTCGCAGCGCACCGTGATGCACCGACTACGAAACCGTAGCTCTCTAGAGCAATTCATGGAAGTCGCTCACCGAAACTGGCAGCGGCCAGACTCTCGGCCTGCTCACTACAGCGGGTAGCGTTGCTCTAGATGGATTCGTCATCAGAGGAGGTCACGTGCCACGCAAGCCCGGCGAACCGCTGAAGTACAAGGAGATCGCCGACGACCTGCGTGGGCGCATCCGTGCAGGAGAGTTCCCCGCCGGCCAAAAGCTGCCTCCCGAGAGGGAGCTCGCCAAGGTCTACGCCATCGCTCAGGGGACCATGCGCCAGGCCCTCACCGTCCTGCGCAACGAAGGCATCGTTACCTCCCGAGTGGGGTCCGGCTGGACCGTCGTGGAGTGGCGACCGATCGTCCGCAACGGTCTCGGGCGTCTGAAGTCCGACCAGTGGGGTGCGGGCAAGTCCATCTGGGATGTGGACGTCGAGGACCGCGACCTCGCACCCGAGGACATCACCATCCAGCACCTGCCAGCCGATGCGTCAGTCGCTACCGCCCTCGGACTCGACGAGGGCGACCTCGTGTGGCGCAGGGATCGCCGCTACCGACTCGACGGCGTACTGGTGCTGCGCTCCACGGAGCACTTCCCCGACGACCTTGCCCGCGGTACGCGCATCACGCAGACCGACACCGGCCCTGGCGGCGTGTACAAGCGCCTCGAGGAAGCGGGCCATAAGCCCGTCGGCTTCCAGGAAGACCTCCACTTCCGTAAGGCGTCGCCCGCAGAGGCGCAGGATCTCAGCCTCGCCGTTGGCGCGCCGGTGGTGGAGCTCGTGCGCTATGCCCGTGATGCATCCAGCCGTGTCGTGGCCGTCAATCGAATGATTCTGGACGCTTCTCGCTACATCTTCAGGTACGAGTTCTCGGCCTGACCTGCGCGAACTGGGCCCCCGTCGACATCGGCGGGGGCTTTTCGCTGTCCGGAAGTCGACACGATTGATGCAGAGCGATTGATTGCATCAATGCAATCTGCTCCAATGTGGGAGTCAGCCCAGTCGATCCACATGGGAGCACTCAATGACGCCCACCCCCGCCGCTCCCGTGAGCGGCTTCCTCACCACCGGACAGGCCGCCGCCCGCATCGGCGCCACCTCCAACTACGTCCGCGAACTGATCCACTCCGGCGTTCTGGACGCCATCGACATCGGCATCGGCGACCGGCCCCGCTTCCGGGTCTCCGCCGAGTCCGTCGCCCGCTTCCTCTGCGACCGCGTCGTCACTCCGTCCGGAAAGGCGGTCGCCTGATGTCCACGACCACGCACCCGGCCTCCATGTCGCCGGCTGACGCTGCCGCCCACGCCGCTGCGTCCCACGTTCGTCCCGTGCCGGTCGACTCCGACCCTGCCGCCGACGAGGCCCTGCGCCGAGTGCGCGCCTCCCGCATCTTCTCGACCCCCACGACCGTCGAGACCTGCCAGGCCGACTACGCGGCCAGCGCCGACGTCCGCCGCAAGCTCGACGCCACCGCGCGCCGCCAGCACAGCGCCGCGTAACCCCCAGACCGCCGCGGGCGCGGGGTCCATCCCACGCCCAACCCCGCCCCGCGGCCTCCACCCCATCCGCTTGACCACTTGAGAGGACACCCCCATGTCGCTCCACCTGATCACCGCCGACCTTGACGCCTACGACGCCGAGCAGCAGGCGGCCCGGCAGCGCGACGAGGACACGGCCCCCGCCGTCCTCGCCGAGCGCGACCGCCTCACGACCCGGTACGAGATCGCCCTCGACAGCGGCGACGACCTCGACCTGCGCCGCGCCGAGGCCCTCATCGCCGCCCACGACCACGTCCACGGCGGCCAGCTCCTCACCGAACTCGCCGCCGCCTGATGGCTGACCGCTGCGAACAGTGCGAGGAGCACGCCCGACTGCACGCCGGCAACTGGCTCGGACTCGGCTCCCAGGACGAGCCGTGCGGGCCGTGCGAAGACCACGCCAAGAACGGGTGCCCCGACCGGCGCAAGACCAGCTGGTGGTGACCCGCACCCCATCCCGATCCGACCACCCGAAGGAGCCCGCCATGGGCCTGTTCAGCCGCACGCCGGAGCCGAAGGGCTACCAGCCCACCGACGCCGAAGTCCAGGACGCCGCGACCAAGCTCAACGCCGGCAGCCACCACGCCGCCTGGGACCTGACCCTCCACTCCGGCGACTACTCGCAGGAGACCGCCATGCGGATCCTCGGCGCCTCGATCGAGGACTGATCGCCGTGAAGACCGTCTTGGACGAGCACTTCCACTGCCCCGACTGCGACCCACAGCTTCAGCGGGGCGTCACACGGGCCATCTGCGGCCAAGTGATCCCGGCGCCGATCGTCGGCAACGGGCCCACCCGTAAATGCCCGCCTTGCAAGTCCGCCCTCCGCAGCCACAAGGCCAGCCACAAGACCCGACGCCGCTGACCGGCTGTCCGCGATCCCCGCCCCGCCCTCACCCCGTATCCAACTGAAGGAGAATCCCCATGCCCAAGTGGACCCTCACCGCGACCAGCCGCACAGGCAAGAAGGTCAACCAGATCACTGGCGGACCGAGCGACAGCGTCGCCGTACACGACGAGGCCGACCTGAAGCGCCGCCTCAAGGCTGCCGAAGACGACCCGCGCGACCTCGACGTCAAGGTCCGCCGCATCAGCTGACCGGCTGCCCGATCCGCCCGTCTCACACGGGCGGTGAGGAGAACCGGCGCAGACCACCACCCACGACCGCCCGAAGGGCCGACCACCCATGAAGAAGCTGTTCTGGATCCTCGCCGCCGTTGCCCTGCTTCTGATCTTCCCGGGCCTCGGCAGTGCGATCGCTGCCGCTCTCACCCCCGTCATCGCCTGGGCCGTATCCCAGCCCGTACTCCTCGGCTTCGGCCTCGGTGCCGCGGCCGTGCCCCACATGCGCCGCACCCAGCCCACCGCCAAGAGCGCCTGACCACCCCGACACCCGGAAGGGAACCGATCATCGTGAGCACCGCCATCGACAAGATCAACGGGCACGCCGTTGCCGAGCCGCGGTTCGACCCGGTCGCGCTCGCCGAGGCGGACGCGATCCGGGCCCGCACCGAAGCCGAGACCGAAGCCCGACTCACCGTCGCCCGCGCCGAAGCCAAGGCCATCGAGATCAAAGCCGCCGAGGACGCCGAGAAGCAGCGCATCGTCAACGAGCGGGCCGCGCTCCGTCACGAGCGAGAGAAGGCCGAACAGCTTGCGAAGATCGCCGAAGCGAACCGGAAGCGTGAGGAAGCCGAGAGGCTCGCGGCCGAAGCTGAAGCTGAGGACAATGCCAAGCATCAGGCTGTGGCAGACCTTGAGCAGGCCGAAGAAGCCGCGGCCAGCCGCTGGCGCAACGCCGCCATCGGGTTCGCCATCGCCTGTGGAATCGTTGCCCTCCCCGTTCAGATCAGCGCCTTCTGGGACCCGAGCGCCTGGTGGCTCACCGCCACACCGCTCTTCCTCGAAGGCGGCGCCTGGGTCGTCCTCGCCGGTGCTGCTGCCGCTGTGGCCGCCCGCCGCCCGCACTGGCACTTCCGGCTCATCGCCTGGGCGCTCGCGTTCGTCGCCGCTGGGGTCAACCTGTGGCACGGGCTCAACGCCTTCGACACCGCGACCGCCTGCGCGACCGCCTTCGCGTCGCTCGCCGGCCCCGGAGTCTGGGACCTCCACGAGCACGGCCGCATCCGCAAGCGCGACGGTGCCCTGTCCTGGCGGCGGCTCCGCAAGCAGCAGAAGGCGGAGAAGGCGGCTGCCGCCGAGAAGGCGGCTGCGGAGAAGCGCGCCGCCGCCGAGCGCGAGGCGGCGGACAAGGCCGCGGCCGAGCAGGCGCAGCAGCTGGCCGCCGACCGGGCCAAGTACTTCCCGAAGGTGTGGGAGCACGCCGTGAAGCTCGCTGCTGCGCTCGGCGAGACGACTGTCACCGACGCCGTATGGAAGCGCGCGCACAACGACATCGAGGGCACCGACCCGAGCGAGTCCGTCGGCATCATCCGTGGCCGGAACGTGGCCGCCCGCCGCGTCGCAGCAGCTCGCTCAGAAGCGCCCGGCAGCACGCCCCGCAAGGTCACGAACGTGCAGCGTGCATCACAAATGCCCCCCACGCAGAAAACCCGCCGTTACACCCCGCCCACGCGGCGCGGCGTGCGCACCAAGGGCGACACCGCGCCCTACGTGAAGCCCGCTCGCACGCAGGCCGCCATCACCGCCCGCAGCGCCGCCGCCGAGGAGCAGAAGTGAGCATCGAGACGACCCCCAGCAGCGCGCCCGACCCGGAGTGGGAGCAGTTCGTGAACGGCTACCTCGGCGGGCCTCGCCAGGCGCCCGACGCAGCACCGGTCAATCAGCCCGACCACATGGGCGACACGCCCCTCGTCCCCAAGTGGACCCGCACCGGCGACGGCTGGAAGAACCGCGGAGCAGCCGCCCGACTGAACTCCACCCGCACAGCACGCCGCTGGGCGCGCCGGCAGGCGACCGAGCACGGGGCCACCGCCCGGATCATCCGCGGCCTGCGCCGCACCGCCACATGGGTGCAGGGCGTCGAAGGCACACAAGTTGCCGTCGCCAAGCACGAGGCGGCCCGCGCTCACCACGACTACAAGGCCGCCAAGTGGGCCTACGGCAAACGGCTGATCCCCGGAAAGGAGAAGGACAAGCGCCGGGCCGACATGGCCAAGGCTTCCGCCGCATCCGTCTCGGCGATGGCCGGCTACAAGAAGGCGCGGATCGACGCCCGGGTGAAGCGCACGATCCGCGGCGCCGCAGCCCTCGCCCCGGTCGCTGCCGTTGAGGGTGCCGGTTTCTACCTGATCGGCGGCCCCGGCGGTCTGCTCGCCACCGGTTCGGCGCTGCTCGCGCTCGCGCTCGTCGGGCGCCGCACCGACGCGGGCGAGCTGTACAACGATCGCGACGCGAAGATCGGTGACGGCGACCGCATGACAGACGAGATGATCGACCGGGCGTTCCGCGACGCCGGCATCATCCGCGCCGAACAGGCCGTCGTCTTCCGCTCCCCGGTCATCCAGGACGGGCGTGCCTGGCTTGTCCACGTCGAGGTGACCGGCGCCGTCACCGTCGCAGAGGTGCAAAAGAAGGCCGACGCCCTCGCCTCCGCACTGGGCATTCCGCGCCACCAGATGGACATCCGCAAGGAGGGCCGCGAGGACCAGTTCAGCTTCTGGGTGTCCATGACCGACCCGTTCGGCCGCACCGTCGCCAACCCGCTGATCGGCACCACCGACAAAGTCAACGCCTGGCGCGACGGCCTGCCGCTCGGTTTCGACAAGCGAGGCTCCATCGTCCTGGCCACCATCTCCGACTACAGCCTCCTCGTCGGAGGCACCACCCGCTCCGGCAAGGGCATGGCCATCGCCAACATCCTCGTCGGCGCCATGCTCGACCCCCGTATCCGGGTCCGTCTGTTCGACGGGAAGGGCACCGGCGAGTACGTCGGCATCGCCACATCCCTCGACACGTTCGTCCGCCGCAACCCCGAACGGCTACTGCAGTTCCTCAAGGTGCTCGCCGCTGAGCTGGAGCGGCGCACCGAGATCCTCGTCGACCTCGGGGTGTCCAAGGCGACGGAGGAGCTCCTGGAGCAGCTGGGCGGGATCGAGCTGGTCATCGTCGACGAGCTCGCCACCTACACCGTCAAGGGCGGCCTCAACGGCCAATACGCCGAAGAGATTGTTGAACTCCTCGCCCAGATCGCCGCAGTGGGGGCCGCGGTCGGCATCGTCCTGGTGCTGGCCACCCAGTCCCCGAAGGTCGACGTCGTGCCGTCCCGGCTGCGTGGCAACTGTTCCGGCAGGTGGTCCATGCGAGTGGAGTCCGCGACCGCCTCGAACACGATCCTCGGCGACGGCGCTGCGGGCGACGGCTACGACGCCAGCAAGATCGAGAACAGTAAGTCGACTCGGGGACGCGGCTGGCTGACCACTCCCGACACCGGGTTCATCGAAGCCCGCTCCCTCTTCGTCGATGTCGAGAACGGCGACCTGCGCAAGGCGGCAACCGCCGGCCTGGCGCTGCGAAGCACAGTGGGACGCGTACCGGGCCGCTGCCCCGACCCGATCGAGGACCGGCTCAAGGCCGAGACCGGCGTATCGATGACCGCAGGCGGCCCAACGGGGAACGGGCGAGTCGAAACCGTTGACGAGGCGCCAACGGTCCTCGACCACTTGGTCAAGGCCGTCACAGCGACCGGTCGGCGCGAAGCGACCCGGGCCGAAGTGTTCGCCCACCTTGCCCTGGTGGATCCGCAGTACGAGCGCGGAGCCGACGAGAGCGACGCCCAATACGGGTCCCGCGTGGGGAAGCTGCTCGCCGCCGCGCTGGCCGCTGACGGCGTCGACCTCAAGGCCGTGAAGGTTGCCGCGGCCGACGGTAGGGAGTCCCGCGGCTACCGGCTCGACGACCTCCATGCCGTCCGATAGCTTGCATTGGCACCCTGCCCGGTGTCCTGGTTTGTACCTGTCTGCACCCTGCCTGTGCCGTCAAAACCCTGCCTGAGCCGGGCAGGGTCCCGGCTCGCCCAACACTCACCGGACACGGTCTAGGGCACTACCTGACCTGCGAAGACGCAAGCACCGGACAGGGTGCCGGGCACGGTTCAAGCCCTCAATCGATCACCAACTGGAGAATCCAATGCCCACCGAGATCAACCCCGCCATCGCCGCCATGACCGACGCAGAAGCCGAAGCGACAGCGCGTCAGATCATCACCGACTTCGCCACCTCGTACCGCGACCCCAGGCCCCTGCCGACCACCGGAACCGCCCCGCCCGTTCCTCAACCCGGTCGGCCCGCGATGAGCGAGAAGGCGACCAACGCCAGTGTCGTCATGCTGTCCGCGGGGGCGACATCCCTGCTCGTCAGTGGCGGCGCGAGCCTCGTCATGCTGACGTCCGGCTACGCCGACCCCGTCGTGATCGCCTCGATCTGTGCCGCGCCCGCCGCACTCGCCGTCCCGATCCTCGCCCTCAGCAGGCTCCTCAAAACCGCCGGACAGGCCGCGCCGCCCGAGCATCACCACCACTACAACGGGCCCGTACAGAACCACAACCAGACTGTCCACAACCACAACCGGCTGTTGGGCAAGAGCGCCACTAACCTCTAAAGAGCGATGAAGGGATGATGAGGCATGGCAATTAACGAACCCGCGCCGACCAACGACCGGGGCTTCCTCTTGTATGGCGGAGAGCCCATCCAGACGGACTACGGGCACACCATCCGAGTCACCGAATCCTCCTCCGCCGATGGCCCGCACGTCTGGCTGTTCGTTGACGAGAGCGAGGTGGTGCCTGGACCTCCGAACCCGCATCTCAACCTGGAACAAGCGATCCGGCTGCGCGAGGCCCTCGATCAGTTCATCGAAGGGGTACCCGATCGGTGGACGGACGGAGCGAAGATGCTGGCTGAGGCTAAGCGGCAAGCACTAGGCGAGTAGCCCCCAGCGCGCAAGGCGCCCCCTGGCCGAAGCAAGCGGCCAGGGGGCGTTGTCGTGCAGCGTAGGCGCTTCAGCGGTCCGCGCTCTCCGTGTCAGCCTGTAGGGCGGTGGCTCGCGCCACCCAGCCGGGCCCGATGCAGTCCGTCGGCCGCAGCGTCGGCACCGCACCCAGCAGCCGGCACAACTCCGCCAGCCGCTCAGCGCATTGCTCGCGGGATCCGGCGCGGATCATGTACGAAACCCCCATGCGGGCAGTCTGCCCGGCATGAGGGTCACGGTGAGGCGGAACGAGGGAGGAGTGCCCGATCAGGGGCGTGCGGCTGCTTCCCAGCGGTTGATGCCGCTCATGAACGCCACTCCTCAATTTTGGGGCGGGCGGGCTCCTTAGTGCCTGGGCGCCGCAGGTACCAGGCGACGAGTTCTTTGATGACGCCGCCTCTGTCGCTGTCCTGTGTTTTGGCGGCGGCGAGGAGGTCGCGCCAGTCGTCGTCGCTGATGCGGACTGAGCGGTGCTGGGTTTTCGGCTGGTCGGGCATGTGTTCAAGGTACCTGGGTGTACGTACAGATCGCCACCCCCAACACCTTGCGGTGTACGTACACCCCGCACTACGGTGTACGTACACCAAGAACGAGGGGGACCCGATGACTCGCAGGCTCCGCACCACCCGCCGCACCATCCGCGCCGCAGCAGCCGCGTCGAAGGCACTCGCCTACCGCACCCTCTCCGGCATCATCGCCGTCCACGTCGACGCAGGCCGGCTCATCCGCACCGGGGACTTCCTCGACCGCATCGGCGGCAGTGACCTCCCCGACGGACAGAAGAGCTGGTTCGGCCGGCACGTCGCCAAGGCCTACCGGGCGGCGAACGGCGCGGAGCCCCTGAAGGTGTGGGCGCAGCACCGCACCACCGGACGCTGGATTCACGTCAACGTCGTCGGCCCCATCGACCTCGCCCTCTACGAAGCCCTGCGTACTTACAAGGGCACTCGCCACCTCGCGCAGGTCTCGTACCAGGAGGTCGCCTAAACCAACTTCAACGCCGCCCGCCTCTCGCTCGCCACCAAGGAGAACGCCATGCCTCGCATGATCGGCCGTAACTGCCCCGATGGCCCCGGAGGCCGCGACTGCCACTGCTGCGGCCAGCCCCCCCGGCCGTGAGCGGAAGACCGCCCGCCGCAGCGCCAAGCGCTCCGAGCGGCAGAACTGGAAGCGCCAGGCCTGGAAGGGCGAGCAGCCGTAACCCGGAACCTCCGGCATCCGCCGCGCCACACCACCCTCTGAAGGAGCCCGCCATGATCCGCACCATCACCGTCCGCGAAGTCCTCAACATGACCTCCTTCGAAGACAACCCCAACGACGACTGGACGGTGCAGGGCTCCCTCACCACCAAGCGAACATCCCCCCATTACCAGGACCTCGTTGACAGCATCCGCCGCAACGGCTTCACCATCCCCATCCTCATCGAAACCCACCCCGAAGGCCCCGTCCTCGCCGACGGTCACCACCGCGTCACCGCCGCACACGAACTCGGCCTCGACACCGTGCCCTGGACCAGCGACCCCACCCTGGCCGCCCGTATCGAGACCATGCAGTGGACGCTGACCCCCGGCGTCATCAACGCCACAGCTATCGAGGCGTTCACGCGCGACGGCTCCGGTGGGCTCGCCATCGCCATCCACGACGCAACCGGCTGGCCCCTCATCGAGGTCGGCAGCTGCGACGGAATGCCCATGCACTTCATGGTCCGCCGCCCCGACGGCCTGCTCCTCGACATCAACGGCACCCACACGGACGCCGCCGTGGCCGACGAGTTTTGGTTCTACGCCGATGACGACGTGACTCTCACCGAAGCGCCCCGCGGAGCGGTCTGGTTCTCCTACTACGACGAATGCGGCGAGCCCGTCCCCCTGGACTTGGCGCGCACTTTCGTCGACGCCGTGCTCGACAGGGCCGGAGCCGCAAGGTGATGCCGGCATGGGAGCTCACCCCCGCCGAGGAAGCCGCACTCGACGACGCCTACTGGGGCGACCGATACGCCGACGACGACACCGACGACTGGCCGGAGCCACCCAGGTCCAACTGCGACTGCGGTACCTGCTGCAACGTCTGCGGTCACGAACCGAACTGCACCAGCAACCAGGCTCCTGTCGACGAGTAGCCCGACGGATACGCGCATTGCGCCCGCCCTCTGATCGCATGGGGCGGGCGTTGCCGTGCGCCGGATGGCGGGCGGGTTCAGCCCCGGTAGTCGTCGGTGTACGCGTTGCCGCCGAAGGACTCTTCGCAGCCCTCGTGTTGGTCCGGGCCGCCGCCGTGCGTGATGGTGAACATGTAGCCCTGGCTGAGACTGCAGTCCTTTCCGTCCCATTCGCTGGCCGCCCCGGACCAGGCGAACAGGACGATGATCCCGGCGATGATGCCAATGAGCTTGCGGTTGCTCTTCATGACGAACCCCCCTTGCGGTGCGCACAAGGTACGGCAGTGGCGGCCGGGCGGGGAGTGGTTGCGGTTTCCTTCCATGCCTTCGTGGAGTCCTGGCGGTCACGCCCGCCTGTGCGGGCGCCTCACCTCCCGAAGCTGCGGTTGTTGATACGCAGACCCAATCAACCGAATGGCCTACGATTCAATGGTGATAGCGCTATTGCGCTAGCCGATCGAGGGCAAACTGGGAGTGTGGGTATGCCAGGTGGAGGCAGCGTCTACAGCAAGGCCAACCCCGCCGAGCGCACGGAGCGGGCCGCGATCGTCTTCGACCTCAAGCTCCAAGGGCTCTCATACCGGGCCATCGACGCCCTGACCCAGACCCCCGACGGGCCGACCGGCGGCACGCGCATCAGCCCCACCACCGCCAAGGAGCTGGTGTACGAAGAGGCGGCCCGGCGTATCGACCCCCGCGTCGAATCCCTGCGCGCCATCGAGTCAGAACGCCTTGCCGGAAGCCTCGTCCGTCTCGAAGCCAGCCTCGCCCGTCTCGACGGCCTCCAAGCCGCAGCTATCGAGGTGCTGGAACGCGAGCACATCACCGTCAACAACGGGCGCATCATCGTCCTCAACGACCAACCCCTGCCCGACTCCGGCCCAGCCCTTCAGGCCATCGCCCAGCTCGTGCGCATCGAGGACACGCGCCGGGCCACCGAAGAGACCCGCCGGCGCATCTCCGAGTCCTACCGCAAGCTCTTCGGCCTCGACGCGCCCGCGAGGACCGAGGTTCAGATCACCGAGGTCACGCAGCAGGACATCGAACTGCAGGAGCTGATACGGGAAGCGAAGGCGAAGGTCAACGCCGAGGAGGCGGCCATCGTCGAAGGGGACGCCCCGTGACCCAGTCCACCTACGGCTTCGAGTCGCTGGTCCCGTCGTGGCTGATGCACGACGGCGGGTACCGTGCCGGGCTCACCCAGCACATGCGCGACCGGATGGAGTTGCAGGGTTACAACGTCGTCGGCCCGGTTCGGATCCGCGATGCGGGGGGAGACGTACCCCCGCCAGTCGGGATGATCCTGCTCCGTGTTGAAACGACCGTCGAGGAGTTCGACGTCGAGGTCGGCGAGGGCTGACCGGTGGCGACCGCGGTCCGCACGCGCGGCTACCTCGAGGGTCTGGACGCGGAGACCTTCAACCTCGACGCCTACCTGTCCCGCTTCGACGAGCGGCTCCTCGCCACCCCGGAAGGGCGTCGAACTCTCACCCGCCTCGACCCGCTGCTGTTCGCCCTCGTCTACGTTCGCCACCACCTCCGCGACAGCGAAAAGCAGATCACTTTCGGGGACGCGCACCTCGACTGGTGCCGGGCCGCCCGCGCCTGGATCCGCCCAGTGACCGGACCGGCCGAGCAGCGCGACGCCTACATCGCCCCCCGAAATATGGGCAAGTCGACGTGGTGGTTCCTGCTCTTGCCCCTGTGGGCCGCCGCCCACGGGCACGTCAAGTTCGCCGCGGCGTTCGCCTCGTCGGCTGGGCAGGCAGAGACTCACCTCGCCAGCTTCAAGCGGGAGATCGACACCAACCAGCTGCTCCGGCAGGACTTCCCCGACCTGTGCACCCCAGCCAAGCGGCCCAGCGGCACCAACGTCGCCGACACGCAGTCCATGTACATCGCCAAGTCCGGGTTCGTGTTCGCCGGCCGCGGCATCGACTCCTCCAACCTCGGCATGAAGGTCGGCGAGCAGCGGCCTGACCTGCTCCTCTGTGATGATATTGAGCCGGATGAGTCAAGCTACTCGGTGGAGCAGGCGAAGAAGCGGCGCACGACGCTGATCGATGCCGTCCTGCCTCTCAACGTCTACGCCCGCGTGGTGATCTCCGGGACGGTAACGCTTCCGGGGTCGATCGTGCACCAGTTGGTGAAGCACGCCCGTGGGGTCGACACCGAGGACTGGGTCGCGGAAGAGGGCTTCCGGGCCCATTACACGCCGCCGATCGTGATGCGGGATGACGGGACGGAACGCAGTGTCTGGCCGGCGAAGTGGCCGCTCGCCTACCTCAAGAGCATCGAGCACACCAGGTCGTTCGCGAAGAACTACGCCAACGACCCCATGGGCTCGGACGGCGACCTGTGGACCCCGGACGACTTCCGCTACCCAGGGGAGGAAGGGCTGGACCCGATCACCCACATGATGCTGTCGATCGACCCTGCGGTGACGGCGAAGAAGGGCAGTGACTTCACCGGCCTGGCGGTGGTGTCGTGGTCGGCGCAGCACCGGCGGTGCACGGTGCACGCCGCCGTGGCGGTGAAGATCCCGCCCGGGGTGCACATGCGGGACCGGGTGCTGGCGTTGCTGGACGAGTGGCCGCAGATCGGACTGATCCTGCTGGAGGTCAACCAGGGCCAGGACGTGTGGCAGTCGGTCTTCCATCACATGCCGGTGAAGGTGAAGACCGTGAATCAGAGTGAGCCCAAATTCTCCCGGGCTGAGGGCGTGCTGAATCACTACCAGCGCGGCCGGGTCCTGCACGCCAGGAAGCTCCGGGAGCTGGAGGAGCAGATGTGCGCGTTCCCGAAGGCCCCGCACGACGACCTCGTTGACGCGGTGGGATCGGCCGTGCGGCGATTCATCCCGGCCGGGCCGAAGAAGGCGCCGCCGTCGGCGTCGCGGGCCAGTTACGTCTAGCTCCTGCAATTCGCAGGTCGACCCCACCCAAGGGAAAGCTATGTGATGCCCGACGGCTCGGCTATCCTTCGAATCAAAGGTCGAGTCCGGAGGACGCATTGGATGACGAGTCGCTCGACGACCTCATGCTGGGAATCGAAGAGCTGAGGCAGGCCCGCCCTGAGTACGACCGCGCCCAGGCTTACTACGACGGCAAGGTCCCCGAGGTCTTCACCAGCACCCGCATCCGCCGCGCGCTCGCCGCCCACAACATCGACTTCGACCTCAACTTCGCCAAGACGCCAGTCAACGCCGTCACGAACCGGCTCAAGATCGCATCGGTCACCAGCCCCGACGAGTCCGTCACCGAGCTCATCTCGAAGATCTGGCAGGACAACCAGCTCAACCTGGAGATGCCCGACCTGTTCCGCCGGGCAGGCGAGTACGGCGACGCCTACCTGTTCGTCCTCCCCGTCGAGGACGACAAGGGTGACGTCGTCCGCGTCGACATGTTCTACAACTCCCCTCAGACCGTCAGGGTGATCTACGACGAGGAGAACCCGCGCCGCAAGAAGTTCACGATCAAGCGGTGGTGCGAGTACGGCTACCAGCGGGTCGAGTTGCTGTACGACGACCGCACCGAACGCTGGACCACAGGCAAGGACTCAAGGGGCGACAAGCTCGGCGACTGGATGCACTGGCCCGCAGTCCCGGACGAGGGTGAAGTCGAAGACCCGGACTCGTGGCTCATCTCCCACGACTGGGGCGAGCAGCCTGTTTTCCATTTCCGTACCGACCGCCCGTATGGGGTGCCGGAACACTACGGCGCCTACGGCCCACAGAACGCCATCACCAAGCTCCAAGCCACCCACATGGGAACAGTCGACTACCAGGGGGCGCCCCAGCGCTACGCCCTCACCGAAGCCGCCACCACCGACACGAGCGACCTCGAACCTGGCGACTTCGACGACCCGGACTTTCCCGCCGACGAGAACGGTGCAGGACCCAGCGACTCAGGCGACGACAGTTCCCTCAAAGCCGGGCCTGGGGAGATGTGGCTCCTGCGGGGCTTCAAGGCGGTCGGCCAGTTCGATGCGGCAAACCCCGACGTCTTCCTTGATCCCATCCAGTTCAACGTGCGGGCCATGGCGCAGATCACGGACACGCCGCTGCGGATGTTCGACCCCCAGTCGAATCAGCGGTCGGGCGAGTCCTACCGTGAGGAAGACGGCCCCTTCATCAGCAAGATCGACAACCGGCAGATGTCCTACGGGGCGACCACGCATGAAGCGTTCACGTTCGCTCTGCGCCGCCTCGGCGTGCCTGACCCGGTGATCAGCGTGGACTGGGTGCCCGCCAGGTCGGTCACCGACGCGCAAGGCTGGCAGACCGTTCAGGCAAAAATCGACGCTGGCGTGCCGCGGAAGCAGGCGCTGATGGAAGCCGGCTACCGGGCCGAGCAAGTCGACACGTGGCTCGAGGGCGTCGACGACGCAGAGCTCGCCCGCCGCGTCAACATCCTCGCCACCGTCGCTGACAGCGCCCAGAAGCTCGGCGCCGCCGCAACCCTCGGCGTCATCGACAACGCCCAAGCCCAAGCCCTCCTCAACGGGGCGCTCTCAGACGTCGAACTCCTCGCCGGCATAGAGGCCCGCACGTGATGGCCACCAACGAAGAGCTCGCCGCCCTTGTCCAGGGCGAACACACGGATGCGGTCATCGCCCTCGAGCAGGCCGTCGCCGCGCAGGCCGCTGGCCAAGTCGAGGAAGAATTCGAGGCGCTGTCCCGCAGTACGGTGGCCGCCTGGGTGGCCGCCTTCGGGAGCGTCGAAGCGCTCGCCGTAAGTGGTGCAACGCTGCGCCGGATCCTGAAGGCTGTACGGGCCGCAGTTCGCCGCCTGCTGGGGCCGCTCGGCCCGCGTGCTCAGGCCGCCATCGGAGGCTCCTTGGCCGCGGCGGTACTGCTGGGTGCACGTCAGCATGAGGCGTTCGTCAGCGCAGTCCGTGGGCGCCGCACCTCTGGGGTACCCACACGCCCCAACCGCACTTTGCGGGATGCGGCAGCCGCCGCCCCGGGCATCGTCGCTGGCCGCCGCGACCGCGCCCTGTCCCTGCTGCGCCCCCAGGTGGTGCGCCGGTGGACGGACGTCCTCACTGGCATCGGCGCCGCACGCAGCGCCCTGCCCGCAGTCCGCGCCCACGTTGCCTGGGTGATCAACCAAGCCGTGAACCACGGTCTCGTAGCAGGGATCCGGGCGATTGGGGCCCGCAAGCTGTGGGTCGCCGAAGCCGATGCCTGCGTCAACTGCGCCGCCTACGCCGGGCTCGTCGTCGACGTCGGCGAACCCTTCCCCGGCGGCCTCTCCTGGGACCCGACGCAGCGTGGCCGCACCGAGCCGATCGACGCTCCGCCGCTGCACCCGCACTGCCGTTGCCGCACGGTCGCCTGGAAGGACGCGTGGGCTGTCGACGGCCTGCCGTCCCTGCCGGAGGCCCTGACCCGTGAGGCGCGCCGGTCTGTCGCCCGCGGCTGGTCGCTGCCCACCGAATCCGGCGCGGCACGCATCCGCGCCGCCCGCGAGCTCCTGCGCACAGTCGCGGGACTACCCGAGAGCGTCGAAGAGTACGCAGCACTGGCCGTGCGCCAGGGCCGCTTCGCCGACCGCACCGTACCGACAGGCCCGTGATGGGCAACCCGCAACCCCGTGATGGGAGCACCGTGAACCATCTGCCCCGCACCACCCTGCCTGCGGCGACAAGCATCAGCCTGCCGCCGTACACCGTCCTCGGCTACCGCTCGGATGGCCGCCCGATCCACGTCATCGCCGGTGGCGCCGAAGCCGACGACGAGCCGGATATCGAAGTCCCCGGCGAGCCGGAGTCCGATCCCGCGGAAGAGGCCGAGCCGGAGAACGACGAGACGCCGAAGCCGAAGCCGCCCGCGAAGAAGGACGAGCCGGCCCCCGGCGACGACGACTACGTTGCACCGTCGAAGACCGAGTGGGCCCGCACCCAGGCCGCGCTGAAGAAGGCGAACGACGACGCCAAGAGGCACCGGCTCCGCAACAAGGAGCTGGAGGAGAAGACCCGCGCCGACGAGACTGAGCACGAGAAGGCGCTGCGGGAGGCCCGCGAGGAAGGCGAACGCCGCTACCGGGCGCCGCTGGTACGCACCGCGGCACGCTCTGCTCTCGTCGAGGCAGGGGCGCTGGCGTTTCTTCAGGACGAGAAGGACCCCGAGTCCACGGCCGCCCGCGAGAAGGGTGAGTCCCGACTGACGAGGCTCCTCAAGCTCGTCGACACCGAAACTCTCGACATAGACGACGACGGCTCAGTCTCTGGCCTGGAGGCGGCGGTTGACGACCTGCGCCGTGACTACCCGGAGTTGTTCGCCGCTCCCGCGCGGAGGCCGAAGGTCCGGCCGACGGGGGCACCCCGCCAGCCTGCACCGGAGAAGCCGAAGTCGACGGCTGAGCAGCACGCCGCGCGACTTCTGGGCAGAGCTTGACCCCAAGAGGTATATTCAGCACCAGGTGAATTGTTTCGGTGATCGGAACAGCCCACCGCCCTGCTTTGCGAAGGCGCCCGTGATGGGGCCCGAGCCCACCAGCTTCCCCATCACGCCGCCCGCAGGAGGGCCCCCGTGGCACGCAACACACTTGAAGCCTGGATCCCGGAGGAGTACGAGACCTCCCGCGTCATCCAGTCGATCAACCAGATCTCCGCCGTCGAAGCACTCGCAGCCCGCATCACCATGGGCTCCGACACCAAGCACGTCCCGCGGACCGCCGGCATGGGCGTCGATGTCGTCGCCAAGGGCGGCGCCTACGGCGAGGACACGTCACTCAACGACGAAGTCCTGCTGACCGCGGTCAAGTTCGGCAAGGCCGCGCGCATCGCCGAAGAGGACATCGACGACTCGGTGGCCGACGTCATCGAGGCGAAGATGATCGGCTGGGGCAAGTCCTACGCCAAGATGATCGACAACGCCAGCCTCGCCGTCTCGGCCGCAGCGAACGGCACCACCGTCCCGTTCACGTCGCTGTACCAGCTGCTGAACACCACGGACGCCACCCTCAGCTACACCGGCGGCACGAACATCTCCACCGCCGCGGCCTCCGGAGCTCCGACCTACGGGGAGTTCTCCACCGCGATCGGCGCCGTCGAGTCCGGCGATTTCTTCGACCCCGGCAGCATGGTCGCGATCGCCCACCCGGCGTTCCGCAAGAGTCTCCGCGGCGTCGTCGACGGCCAGCAGCGCCCCATCTTCAACGAGAATGGCGTCGGCACCCCCGACACCGTGTTCGGTGTCCAGGTCCGCTGGAGCCTCGGAGCGAAGATCTCCGCG
Organism: Streptomyces sp. NPDC002994; assembly: GCF_040611155.1. Taxonomy (NCBI): domain Bacteria; kingdom Bacillati; phylum Actinomycetota; class Actinomycetes; order Kitasatosporales; family Streptomycetaceae; genus Streptomyces; species Streptomyces sp. NPDC002994. Next base: position 113,597 of record NZ_JBEXNQ010000014.1, on the reverse strand, counting down.
ACCGCCACGGCGACCCCGACAGGTCGCCCGATCATGGCGTTCGTCAACCCGGAGCTGATGCTCCTCGGCGTCCGTAGCGGACCCGAGTCCGTCTTCATCGACGGCCGCGACGGACTGTCCGCCCTCACCGACGAGTCGATCCTCAAGATGCGCGCCCGCCGCGGCTGGGCATACGGCCACCCCAACGGTGCCGCCATCCTCGTCGGCTGACCTTCCCTACAAGACCTCGTACCGCCCAACGGCTCCGGGCGGTACGGGCTAACCCAGGGAGGTGAGCCGTGGCAACAAGGAAGAGCACCAGCAGCAAGACCGAAAGCCCCGAGCAGGTCCGGCAGCGGCAGTTCCCCGCCAAGGCCGGCGAGGAAGCCGTCGAGGTCGACCAGCGGTCACCGGACGGCGCCAAGGGCACCCGGCACATCAAGGAGTTCGTCGTACCGGCCGCCCGCTGGACCGGCGAGGACTACCAGCACGAAGCCAACCGGGCGGCCCTCGTCGGCGAGGCGATCCAGCGCGGCCTCCACCCGCGCGGCGACGTTGCGTTCGACGGCCAGGAAGACCACCCCGACGGGGTGTCGCTGATCCTTACCTACTCCGTGGACACCGTGCCGTCCTCGGTGGACCACAACCCCGAGGACACCACCACCCCGCGGGACGTCATCGACGGCGACACCAGCAAGAGCAAGGACGACTGACATGGTCGACGCCTGGGCCACCCCGCAGCAGGTCATCGACGTCACGGGCGTCACCGTGACGTCGGCGCTGCTGACTCAGGCGCAGGCCGCCATGGAGGTCCACTCCAACCGGATCTTCGCCGACACGGCACGCATCCGGCCGCGAGACGCGTACTGGCTGGGGCGGGCCGTCGCCTACCAGGCGGCATGGATGCAGGGCCAGTACGACCTGAACACCCGCATGGACGCAAGCCAGGTGCAGCAGGACGGCCTCGTCGCCTCACTTGAGGAAAAGGCCATGGTCCTCGCCCCGCAAGCCAAGTGGGCGCTGCAGCGCTGCTCGTGGATGCGGTCCCGCACCGTCCACGTGCGGTCCCCGCTTGCCGACGGGCAGCGCGGCGTCGCCTCAGCACTCTCGGAAGCTGGCGACGAGCAGCACGCTTGGCAGCCCTTGGGCGGTGGCAGATGATCGCCACGACCCTCGTCAGCGTCCTCCGCGGCACCGAGACCGACGCCTTCGGAGACGAGAAGGACACGGCCACCGTCGCCGCGTCCGGCATCCCGGCCGAACTCGTCGAGTCCACCAGGCGAGCGCAGGAGCCGGCCACTGGCACACCGCGGATCATCCGCACGCACATCTGCCGGGTGCCCCCGACCACGGACGTCACCGAGACCGACCGGATCAAGGATCAGGTCACCGCCGAGATCTACATCGTCGTGTCGGTGACCAAGAACGCCAACCCGGTCATGGCGCAGCCCCTGCGCCTGGACCTGAAACGAACAGGACGAGCCGCCTGACGGCTCCGACAAAGCAACTCGCCCCGCCGGAACAACGGCCCGTAAACGGCCAGCCAGCAGGGCGGCACGACAGCCAAACCGTAAAGGGAGGTGCAGGGATGGGCGCTGAATTCCGCCTGGTCGTCAACAGCGGCTGGCCCGACGAAGTCGATGACGCCACCACCCGCTACCTCCACAAGCTCGGACCCGAGATCGAGAACGACGCCAAACGGTTCGCCGCCGTCGACACCGGGCTGATGCGCTCCCGGATCTACCACGAGGTCAACCGCGGCGAGCTCCGTGTCGGCGTCCGCAACGTCGACTACTGGATGACCGTCGAGTTCGGGTCTGCTCCCCACGTCATCGTGCCGAACACGAAAAAAGCTTTGCACTGGCCGGGGGCCGCGCACCCCGTGGCGCGCGTCAACCACCCCGGCACCCCCGTTCAGCCCTTTCTACGCCCGGCCCTCTATCGGCAGCGGGGGGCGCTCTGATGGCCGTCACCCCGCGCGCGAACAGCGAGCTCGTCGCCGTCGCCTGGCTGCAAGGCGCCACTGGCATGGAAGCCGGCCAGGTCGCCACGACCCTGCCCACGGATGTGTCCGCCTGGGAGGCCAACGGGTTCGTACAGGTCGGTCCCGCGGTAGGCGGTGCGCCGCAGCTCCACTACGCGCTGCGCGAGCCCGTTGTCCAGGTCGACTTCTACGCCGTCAACCCAGCCTCCGGGAAGCCCCCGTGGGGCAAAGCGGCATCGCTCGCCGAGCTGGCGGTGGCCGCTACCTACGACGAAGCGCGGATGCAGCGCACCCTCACCCTCCCGGCCGGCTACCCCCAGGCCCGGGTCATGACCGCCCACTTCATCTCGGAGCCGCGCCGCCTGCCTGGTGACGACTCCTCCTACGCCCGCTTCCAGGCCGACCTCGCCTTCCACTGGATCACCCTCTAGGAGCAGCCGTGCCCACCATCCGCACCACCATCCAGCCCCACGTGGAACTCGAAGTCGATGAAGCCGAGTACCTCGACCTGAAGCGTCAGGGCATCCTCCTCGAGGCGCCTGCTGCTCCTGCCGCCGCACCGGCCAAGCCCAATCCCGCCGCCGCTGCGAAGCCGAAGGAGAGCTGACCATGTCGGTCACCACCACCAACCTGATCATGGGTCCGGCGACCCTCTACATCGCGAACTTCGGGGCCACCGAACCCCTCGACACCGCCGTCAACACCACCCCGGCCGCATCCGCATGGACCGACCTCGGCGGCACCCAGGACGGGGCCAAGCTCAACGTCGACCAGACGTACACCGACCTCGAGGTCGACCAGCTCGTAGATGTCGCCGGCGCGCGCCTCACGAAGCGGCTCTTCACCATCGAGACGAACCTGGCCGAGCCGACGCTCGAGAACCTCAAGTACCTCCTCAACGACGGCACCGCGGCCAGCGGGTCGGGCTACAAGAACTTCGAGCCGATCTACGCCAGCTCGGCCACCCAGCCCACGTACCGGGCGGTCCTGCTAGACGGATTCGGCCCCGGCCAGCTGCGACGCCGGTTCATCGTCCGCAAGGTGCTGTCCAGCGACAAGGTCGAGAGCACCTACAAGAAGGACTCGCAGACCCTCTTCACCGTCAAGTGGTCGGGGTTCTACGTGTCGTCCGTAATCGCACCGTTCAAGGCCATCGACGAGACCGCCTAAGCCCAGGAGCAGCTGTGACCACCAAGACACCCGCACGCCCCGCACGTCCCGCAGTGAAGGCCGAGGCGGACGAGATCTTCCAGATCACCACGTCCGCCCCGGCCCCTGCCGAGGACGACCGCAAGCCGCTGTTCTCGGTCGACGGTGAGAATTTCACCGTCCCGAAGAAGATCGACGAGCGGCTGACGTTCCTCGCCATGAACAAGATTCGCACCGACGGGGCGGTGATGGGGTCGATGTACCTGATCGAGCTCCTCCTCGGCAAGGAGCAGTACGGGCAGCTCATTGCCCTGTACGAGCAGGAGCGCATCAAGCCCCCCGAGTTCGACCAGGTCACCGGCATGGTCAGCGACCTGTTCTTCGCCCACTTCAAGGACGACGAGCCGGACAAGGCGGGAAAAGCTTCGGACGCTTCGTAACCCACCTCTGCAACCACGCCTGGGTCACCGACCACCTGGACGACCTGGACGCCGACTTCCTCGCCATCTACCGCATCGACCTGGAGACCACGGTGGTGGGAGCCAAGCGGTTCCTGCAGCTCGCCAACCGGCTCCCCGCCTACCAGGGCGTCATCGCCAACGCCATGGCCGCCGAACAGAACGCCGAGGAGGCCGCCCCAGGCGGCAGCCCCGGCCAGCCTGAGGAAGTCAGCATTGACGCCATGAACCTCATGATCCCCGGCCTGATTGAACGAGTGGAGGTGTAACCCCCGGTGTCCTTCCTGGTTGCCAGCGGCCACGTCAGCGTCGAAGCCAAAACAGGCGACGCCAAGCGGGACATCGCCCAGCTCATCAGGACCTTGGGCGGGCTGGGGCCTGCCTCCACTACTGCCGCCGGCGGCCTGGAAAAGCTTCGCGACCGCGGGGCAGCGGCAGCCCGAGCTCTCCATTCCCTCGGCAACAAGGCTGACGCCGCTGAGCGCGCGCTGGTGGGTCTACGCGCCGTGGCTGGCACCATCAAGGTCACCGCGGAACTCGATGACGACACCACCTCAGGCGTCGCCGCAGTAAAGGCTGCCCTCCAAGACCTGAAGTCGGAGGGCCCGGTACGGCTGAACGTCACCTTCGACGGGCAGGCCGCCCAGATCATCGCCGCGGCTCGGGCGATGCGCGACCTGCGAGGCGACGCCGTCACTGCAGGCACAGCGCTCGGGCGACTCGCCACGCGGGCTGCTGAAGCTGCCATCGCACTCAATTCACTGGAGCAGCAGGCAGAAGACGCGGCCCGCGCTCTTCGTAACCTGCGGGGCCGTGCCGTTGCCGCCGCCTTCGCGCTCGCCGAACTCCGGGACCGTGCCACCTCGGCGAACAACGCCCTACGCACCCTCGCCAACCGGGCCGGCACAGCTGACGGCCGCCTCGGCGATCTGTCCACCCGCACCCGCAGCCTCCGCGGGGACATGGACGACCTCGATGGCAGCGTGACAAACCTGACCGGCCACCTGGGCGGTCTCAACGGCAGATTCGGCAACCTCGGAAGGTCGGGCGGCCAGGCAAGCGGCGGCATGCGGCAGATGATGATGGCCGCCATCGCGCTGTCGCCCGCCCTGATCCCGGTGGCTGCCTCAGCAACGCTCGTCGGCAGCCAAATGGTCGCCGGGCTGGGCGCCGGTGCCGTGGCCGTGGTGGCGTTCGGTGCCGCCCTGGCCCCGCAGATCGTCGCCATGAGCAAGATCGGCGAGGCTCAGAAGGCGTACACCGATGCGGTCAAGGAGCACGGGGCTGCGTCGAAGGAAGCCCTTGCGGCCGAGGTCACCTTCGGGAAGGCGGTGGGCAGGTCATCACCGGAGGTCCGTAAAGCAGCCGCGAGCCTGTCCGTCATGAAAGACGAGTACAAGGCTTGGTCGAAATCGCTCGAGGGCGACACCCTTGGCGTGGCGACCAAGAGCTTCGCTGTCCTGGGCGCCATCTTCCCGCGGCTGACACCGGTGGTGCGGGGTGCATCCGTTGAGTTGAGCCGGTTCATGACGATCGCCGCCGGGGGTGTGGCGGGCTCTGGGTTCAAGCGAATGATGGACGACTTCGCAGTGTTCGCCCAAGGGTCCCTGCAGAAGGCCAACAACGGCCTCGTCCACATGATGCGGACCCTGTCGCAGGGCGGCCTGTCTAGCGGCGGCCTGGCCGAGTTCATCAAGTACGCGAAGGAGAACGGGCCCCTCGTCGGGCAGGCGCTGCGGAACATCGGCGAAGCCTTCGCAAAGCTGATCGCAGGCGCCTCTGACGTGGGCGTCAGTCTCCTCACAGTCATCAGCGCCATGGCAAAGCTCGTCGCCTCCCTGCCGACCAGCCTGATCACGACGATGCTGCAACTCGCCATCGCGATGAAGGCCGTCACTTTGGCGGCGGCTGGCGCGAGGGCCGTCGGCTTGGCCTATGCCGCGCTGAGGGTGCAGCTGATCGCTATGGGCACTGCGGCGGTCGGGGCATCTGGCGCACTGATGACGCTGAGGGTTGCGTTCGCCGCACTGTCAACCGGGGCCAAGCTGGGCGTCGTTGTCGCGGGTGTGGCGCTGCTGGTCGTGGCCATTAAGAAGATCAGCGACGCGGGGCGAGCAGCCCCCCCGGACGTAGACAAGCTGACAACGTCGCTGGGGCGGCTGGCTCAGACCGGGAAGCTGTCCGGTGAGGCGGCGCGGGTCCTCGGCGAGGATCTGGGTGGACTGTCGACGGCACTGAAGACGCTGTCGGACCCATCGATTGGCGAGGGTGTCGAGAAGTGGCTGTCGGACCTGACCGGCATCGACACGGTGAACATCAAGGAAGCTAAGGCGCCGATCGAGGGCATCGACAAGGCCCTGGCCGGGATGGTCAAGGGAGGCAACCCGCAGCTGGCCGCCGCCGCCCTCGCTGAGCTGGGCAAGAACGCGAAGGCGAACGGCCAGGACATGAGCGAGCTGCGGCCGATGCTCGACAGCTACGACTCAGCCCTCGCTGACTTGGCCTTCGAGAACAAGTTGGTCGCCGACTCAATGGGCGTGTTCGGCCGGCAGGCCCAGGCGACGAGCGCGAAGCTCGACGCCCAGAAGGCCAGTGCGGAAGGTCTGCGTCAGGCGATCACCAACCTGAACGACACCAACCGGGCTGCATACGACTCGCAGATTGCTTTCGAAGGGGCGATCGATGCCCTGACTGCCTCCTTCAAGGAGCATGGCGCCAGTCTCGACTTGGACACCGAGGCGGGGCGCAAGAACGGCACGGCCATGTCGGGGGCGGCGAAGGCCCACGATGAGATGGTCGCTGCGGGGCTGGCGGCTGGTGAATCTCTCGGGTCCATGACGAGCAAGTCGGGGACGCTCCGCGCCGAGATGATGCGGCTGGCTATGACCGTCTTCGACAACAAGCAGAAGGCCACCGCTTACGTCAACACGTTGCTGGGCACCCCGGGTGAGATCAAGACCATGGTCAAGCTGGAGCGCGCGGAAGCTATCAGTGGCCTCAAGAGCGTTCAGGCGGAGATCAAGAAGACGCCGGGCGCCAAGAGCGTCAAGGTCAGCACACTGAATGCCGCAGCCATCAAGGCCCTGGAAGCTGTTGGACTGAAGACACGCAACCTGCCCGACGGACGCACCGAAGTCTTCACGAAGAACGGCCAGTCCCTCGGGGGGATCGGCGCCGTGCTGCGGGCGCTGAACAACCTGGACGGCAAGACGGCCAACACCTACACCACGCACACCGTCACCTACCACAAACGCACCACCTACGACAAAGACGGCAGCGGCATCCCGGACTCCGTGCAGGCACCCAAGGGCGCCACGGGCGGCAGGTACACGGGCCGCTCGTTCACCGGGTACGCGTCGGGCGGCCCTGTGCGAGGCCCAGGCACAGGCACCAGCGACGACGTGTTCGCGCCCTGGCTGTCCGCCGGCGAGTGGGTGATCAAGGATGCGGCCGTGCGGAAGTACGGCGACAAGTTCATGGCGTCCGTCAACGACGGCACCCTCAAGCTCGGCCCTGGCTTCGCGAAGGGCGGGAAGCTCACTGAGAAGCAGAAGGAGGCGGCGCGAACTCGCGCCGATGCTCGCGGCTCGCTGAAGAACAACGCGACCCTTACCGACATGTCGATCATCGCGAGCGGTGGCAAGGGGAACGCGGAGATCTCGTCCACCCTTGGCAAGGAACGCTCCGAAGGGGCGCTGGTCGACTTCCTCAACAAGCTGCAGACCACGGTGTCGAAGGCCGGGTTCTCGCCGAAGACGAACAGTGCACTCCAGAAGCAGATCACCGCCTCGGCGAAGAAGCTGTTCGCCCAGAACGACGCCCTGGACAAGGTCACGGCCAGCCTCGACAAGGCCAAGTCCGGGCTCGACGACTTGAAGGGCAAGTTCGACAGCCTGAAGACGTCGGTCGCCAGCTCGCTGATTGGTTTCGCGAACGTCACGAAGATCGGTAAGTACGGGACGTCGCCCGAGACGCTGATCAAGCAGCTCCAGTCGGACACCACTCGCACCACGGACTTCGCCAAGCAGCTCGAGCAGCTCAAGGCCAAGGGTCTCAACGGAACGGCCATCTCCGACATCGCTCAGGCTGGTGTCGCAGGCGGCGGCATGGCTACCGCAGAGTCGCTCCTCACCGCCACACCTGAGCAGATCGCGAAGATCAACGAGTTGCAGAAGCAGCTCACCGCGTCCGCCAACGCCGCAGGCAAGACGACCGCTGACGCCATGTACGGGGCCGGGATCAAGGCTGCGGAGGGCATCGTCGCCGGGCTGACCGCGAAGAAGGCGGCCATCGAGTCCGCGATGATGTCCATCGCCAAGGCCATGGAAGCCGCGATCAAGAAAGCGCTGGGGATCAAGTCGCCGGCCAAGAGGTTGGAACCGGTCGGTGACTTCGCCTTCCAGGGTGTCGAACGAGGCTGGACCAAGAGCATGACGAAGGGCCGTACCCTCCTGTCCGGCAGTGCGGCCCCCGTGTACCGGCCGAACATGCTGACCGCCCCCGGGGTGTCTATGCCGCAGGGCACAGGGGCGGGCATCGTCGTCAACCTCAGCCCCACATTCCACACCATGACGCTGCCCTCCGTAGGGGAACGGAAAGCGTTCGCCAAGGCCATGGCCGCCGAGTTCAGCGACGCGATCCGTGAGCGCGACAGGGAGAGGCGACGCTGATGCCACAGGGAGACTACGGAGACCTCACCATCGGCCGCCTCCTACTCCGGGAGACGTTCAAAGCCGACGAGACGGCGGGCGACAAGCGGTCCCTCGACCTGGATGGGCAGGAGTCAAGCCCGCCACTGACTCGCGCGGCGCTGGTGTGGCGGCACGACAACGTGATTGCCCTCGAGCAAGGCTGCATCGTGCCGATCACCTTCACGGACAAGCCGGAGCGCAACTGCTACGGGATGATCGACAACGTCAGCGCCGGGTACACCGAATGGCGCGGCGAAGTCCTTACCTGCGACTGGAAGGTCTCCCTCGTCCGCCAGGGGTCCGATACCGAAGTCGACCTCCAGAGCAGGCTCACCGGCGCCGTGCGGCTGAACGACTTTTCGCTGACCGGGGAGCGCTGGCACGCCCCGTCGATTGGCCACTACGCCTACTACACCGGGTCATCCAATCCCACGAGCATGACCCGCACTGGTGCCGATGGCGTCATGACCGTATACCGCACTATCCCCACGGGCGTTTCCCCGCGTTGGGGCTGCGCACCGGCCAGCTACCTCAACGGCAGGGCCAAGCTCACCTCGTCCGGCACCGAGCTATGCGGCATCGACCAGACCCTGTCACCCACCGGCTGGGCGCTCACCAACGGGCTCGTCAACGTTACGACCAGTGCTTCGGGCACCCTCGACGTGCAGGCATACACCGGCGGGGCTTGGCGCTCCAAGCTGTGGAACGTCAGCGTGGCCGGGTCAGCGTCGTCCATCACGTCCTGGGATGGGGCGACGCTCCTCCGCAATGATCCGGAGCACGTCATCCTGCGCCTCACCAAGGGCCTCAACCCTGGACGGGCGACGTTGGATCTGGCCCTGCGCCGGGGCAGCCGGTTCGTCGAGGGCTACCTCCAGGTCGGCACCTCCGCAACCCTGGCCGCCTACCGGTCCACGCTCGAGACGAATACGTCGTTCGCTGCGTCCGGGTACGTGACAGCCACCTCGAACGACGCCGACAGCAACAAGTTCGCCGCCGGATCCGCAAGGACGTTCACCGCGCACGCCAACGGCGGCCTGACGAAGGCGGCGGCAACCAGCCTGGACTTCTGGATCGGCGTGGCAGCAGGCGGCACCGCGGCAGTCTCCGGCGACGCAGCCACCGACCTGCGGAACCAGTACGTGGCCGCTTTGCCCGAGACCATTCACGTTGTGAGGCGGTGACCAATGCCCGTAGCCGAAATTCTGACCGCCCTGGGCAGCTGGGACCTGACCCTCAAGTCCACGACGCCACCTGACCTGTGGGACCGGCTTGACCACTTCGGGCACGTCGCGTTCCTGCCCGGCCGCCTCGACCCCGCCCAGTACGGCGACAACCTTCTCGACGTCGCCCGGTACGTCGGCGTCGTCCGCAAGCGCGACAACTCCGGCGACGACCGCCGCACCAAAGTCATCGAGCAGGGCTACGAGCTAGCCGGCGTCGGCATGGCCATGTGGCTCGGCGACGAGGATGACAAGGGCGACGTCTACGAAAACGCTGTCACCCCAGCCTCTGCCAGCTTCGCCACGGCCATCACCGCCCTGCTGCCTGCCTCCGGGGCCGTCACCGCCGGTACCATCCATGCGGTGCCTGGCGTGTACTCCGGGAGGCACCAGTACGAGACGCCGCGCAGCGCCATCCAGTACGTCTGCGACACCTTCGCCGCCTCCGCGGGGGAACCCGTCTCCTGGCGCGTCAACGCGGACGGGACCCTGGATGCGGGGCGCGAGAGCGACCTGTACGTCACCACTCCCACCTGCGTCATCTCCCGCAAATCCGCAGGCAAGGACACCAGCGGGCTCGAGTCCGTGCCTGGCGCCTTCGGGGTGACCCGCGATGTGGAGGACTTCACGACCCGCGTGGTCCTGCTGGCCGAGGGCGAAGGCGAATCCATCGCCACCGGCACCGCGGACATCGGGCCCGGCCTGAACCCGTACAAGAACATCCACGGCGGGGCGCTCAAGCTCACCAGGCTTGCGTCCGAGTCGGACACGACGGTCACCAACGCCGACGCCCGTGCCGCTGTCGTCCTCAGCCAGTACACGTCCAGCCAGGACGAACTCGTCGTCGAGACCGACAACTACTACATCGAGGGCTCCTTTGCCGTCGGCGACTACGTGTGGGTGTACGACCCCAACGCCGGACTCGTCGACACCGCCAACGAGATCACCTTCCGCGGGGAACGCCTCAACCCCATCAAGTTGCAGGTCACCGAGGTCAAGTGGCCTGTCACCGAGGGATACGCCGTCGCCTACCGGGCCACCGACGGTACCTGGTTCGACCTGACGGACTACGTCGTCTGGGACGGCAGCCACACCGTGTACGTCACCGTCGGAGGCTTCGCCCGCGCCCTCCAAGGCGGCGGCGAACCGGTCGGATCCCGCCCCAACCAGGACACATCCGTGCCTGGCGTACCGGTGCTCGTCGAGCCGTTCGTGGGCTCCGCCTACCTCGACTCCCGCGGCTTCACGAGAGCCAGGGTCATCCTCGCCTGGAACGCCCCGAACAACGTCGACGGCTCCACCATCCTCGACGGGGACCACTACGAAATCCGGTACGCAGTCGACGCCGACATGCTCTACCCCTCCACCTGGGCGCAGGTCTCCCAAATCACGTGGGCTGCGATGGAGACGTGGGCGCAGCCGTTCGTCGCCCCAACGGGCCGGTGGCAGACGATGCTCGTGGCCTGGGGGGAAGCTGCAGCCCAGCTTCAGGACTTGTCGCCCGGCGTGGGCTACGACGTGCAGATCCGCGCTGTCGACAAGATCGGCAACACCGGCGCCTGGTCAAGCATCACAACGTTCGTGGCGTCCGAGGACAACATTCCGCCCTCCGCGCCGGCCGCGCCGTCGGTCGCCGCCTCCCGCATTGCCGTACAAGTCACCCACCAGCTCGGCAAGAGCTCGGGGGGCACGTTCAACCTGGAGTCCGACCTCGACCACCTTGAGATCCACGTCGACTACGAGCCCACCTTCACCCCGAGCACCACCACCCTCAAGGGCAAGGTCCGCGCCAACGCGGGCATGATCCAGGCTCAGATCCCCGTCGTCGCCACCGTCCAGGTGGAAGAGACCTCAGCCCGCTACGTGCGGGTCGTCGCGGTCGACATCACCGGCAACAAGTCCGGACCATCCGACGCGGCGTCCGCAACCGCTTTGCTGATCGACGACGCGCACATCTCCGACCTGACTGTCAGTAAGGTCACCGCAGGCACCATCTCGGCCTCGTGGGTGATGGCCGGTGAGATCAAAACCGCAGACACTGGGGCCCGCGCCCGAATCAGCGGAGCAGGGTACGAGCTGTACAACGCTGCCGGGACCAGGACCCTGTTCGCTGACGCCGCAACGGGCGACATCACCGTTCAAGGACAGTTGGTCTCGGGTACGGCAGGGCGCCGCCTGGAAATCAACCCGACGTCCACGCTCCTCCCCGAGATCCGGTTCTTCGCCAACACTGGTGCGAATTATGGCTACATCAACGCCATCAGCTCAGGTACTGACTCCAATCTCGGAGTCAACGGGGGGACGTTCGACGATGCCGGGGTCACCGTGTTCCCGCGCCTCTTTCTGACGAGCGGCACCAGCGAGTTGGCCATTCTCCGCAGTGACACTCAAGCCCGACGGGGCGGTTTCGTGTGGGCGGCCTCGAGCGGCGTTTACGTCGGCCACAACTCTGGCGGCGTCGAAGGGGGCATCTTCTCCGCCACCGCTGGCGAGGGCGCAATCGGTTTCGATGACGGCGGGGCGAACGAAAACAGGATGCTGTTCGGTAACAACGGGATCACTCGCCACATCGGTAAGTGGCGGGATTTTGTGAGCCCCGACAGCAACGAGGGCCTCTTCACGGGGTCCGTCAGCCCGACAGACGATGCGTCCTCTTTTGCCCTGGGCTACGGGCCGACGATGGCGTCCGCACTTCTGCCACTGACCACGATCCGCGACAACATCGTCCACTCCGACACAATCACCGCCGCAGACACGACCGGGTTCACCGTCAGCATCAGCCCCGCCGCATCCGGCCCCTGGGCGGTCTACTTCTGGTGCTTCAGGATCTGAGAGGCAGGCATGGCGCAAACCTACGAAGTCATCTCGGTCACCGAGTACTTCCCCAACCCGGACACCCCGTGCTGGATGGTGACCATGCGGAGGCCCGACAACGGTCTCCACCAGTTCCTCTTCCCCCAGGCAACCTTGGCGCACCGGGCAGCCGAGTACGGCATCGATGCCGCAGACACCGACACCCTGCTCGACATCGTCCTGCACGAACAGTTCGCGCCGCATCCTGAAGATCCCGTCACTGCGGCGGACGACCCGGTGGCCAAGGCCGGGCTGAGATCCCCGGCCGTTGCATCCCGGGGCACGGTCCGCGTGGGGGACCTAGTGCCCACCACCCTGTACACCGCCAGCACCACGGCCGAAGCGCGTGTCGCGCACCTGATGCGCATCGAGCACGCCAAGACGCACGTCGTCCGAGTCGCCGCACCATCTGACGCACAGGCCGCTGACCCGCTCGACGTCATCCGCCGAACCCCCGTCGACGCTGCCGCCGTGACCAAGCTGCGTGCCCGTGTCGACGAAAACCGCCGACGCCTCCAAGGCGAACGCATCCCACGCCAACCAGAGCGCGCCCTGCCCTATGACACCGCAGCAGACCACCGCACCGCCAACATGACCAAGGAGGCCACCCGTGCCTGAACCGTCCACAACCCGGCTCGGCCTCTACCGGCCGCTGAACAACGGCTCCGAGAACGTCAACGTCCAGACCGACCTGAACCAGAACTGGGACAAGGTCGACCTCGCCGCCGGGTTCCAGATCGTCACCAGCACCACCCGGCCCGCCACGCCCTACGCAGGCAAGGGCATATCCGAAAGCGATACGGCGTACCGCACGTACTTCTCCAACGGGACCGCGCCTGCGTCCGCCTCCTGGGTGGAGATTCCCAACAGCACCGGCAGCTTCGGGGCAAACCTCAACCTGGCCCTCGGTAAGCAGATCAACATTGGGGCCAGCGCCTCGACAGCCGCCCACGCCATCCGCCTTGCGACAGCCACCGACTCCGCCATCTCCAGCCGGGCCGTCGGCGACGCGGCGTCCCGCATCCTTCTCCGCGCCGACGGAGAACTCTCCTGGGGCAACGGAACCGCTGCCGCCGACACCAACCTCTACCGGTCCGCCGCCGACACCCTCAAAACCGACGACGCGCTCATCGTCACCGGCGACCTCACCGTCAGCACCACCACCTGGACCGCTTACACCCCGACCGTCGGGAACGCGGGCACGGCCACCTGGTCGCAGCGCCTCGGCTGGTACAAGAAGATCGGCAAAGTTGTCTGGTTCGAGATCTACCTCGCCGCATCCGGCGTAGGCAGCGGCACTTCGAACCTCTCCGTCACCCTGCCGTCCACCATCTACCGCGACGGCGGCGGCGCCGGAACCACCAGGCAGGCGTTCTTCATGAACGCAGCCAGCGTCGTCGCCGGCACCAACAGCTCCGTCTCCGGCACCGGAAGCGCCGTGTGCCTGGCAGGAGGAACGGGGGCAGTCGTCGACCAGCTGCGCGGACCCACCGATATCCCCATGCGCGGCGAGCAGATCGGCGCGAGCACGATCATCACCATCCAAGGCTGGTACCGAGAAGCATGAGGAGCCTCAAATGGCCATGGACCCGCCCTACATATCCGTCTCAGCAGTCAACTCGGACCTCGGCATGACGTCGACCGTCCACGTCAAGATCGTCACCGACGAGAGCAACCTCAACGAGGCCACACTCATCGACGGAATCAAGGACGTCATCACCGCCAGCGGCCTCGCCAACCCGACGGCCACCAAGTACAGCCTGACCCAGGCAACCGTCTAGACCAGGAGGCCACCGTGTCCACGTTCGAAACGATCGTCGCGATCAGCGTCGCCATCATGGCCGTCTGCGCCCTCGTCGGAGCACTCCGCCGCGGCTAGTCCTGCCCGTCTGCCGGGCGCATCGTGGGGGACTGCTCTACGACGGGCCCGGCAGGCTCCTGCTCCACCTGCGCCTCCAGCTCCCTGACACGCGCCTTCAGCAGGACGTTCTCGTGGAACAGATCCGTCGCCGTCTTGCGGTAGCCGTCGAACGCCGCTTCCATGCTGATCTGCTGGGCCATCACGCCACCTTGTCTGCAAGTTCGCGGTACCGGTCGAGGAGGTCGGTGCCGTTGAGGAAGGGGTGCTGCGGGAAGAAGCTCCAGTGGCTGACCACGGCGTTCCCCCGGATGATGTTGGGGCGGCCGGTGGCGAGCGGGTGGTGCACGGTGTGCCAAGACTCCTCCTCGTCGGGCACGAGGACGCCGGGGCGGTCGAGCGCGGCATAGTCCGCGCCACGACTGGCGAAGCAGCTGACGGAGAACTGGGTGCCGGGCGCGAGAGGGAAGTCCTGGTAGAGGTACAGGTCCTCCACAGTGCCCGCTTCGATGTGGTCGAGGAGCATCTCGTGGAGCTTGACGGCGAAGGGTCCGTTGGCCCAGCCGGTGGGGTCCATGCAGTACGCCTTCACCTCACCCCACTCCATGGGCACCTTGCCGCACATCTGGAGGAAGTGGGAGCAGATCGCGTTGTTGATGATGATCGGGAAGACGGCGATGGGGGCGGGCATCTCGATGCGGGCGCGCACCAGGTTCTCGATGGCGTCCTCGTGCAGGTAGACGACGTCGTCATCCAGGCGCAGGTAGATCGCCTCGGGGTCGGTCATGTACCGGTACGCAAGGCCCGTGTACCGCTGCTTGGGGAGTCTCCCGAGGTTGACGCCGTCGGGCCGGTGCTTCAGGTGGAACCAGGGGAACTGCTCGTCGAGTTCGTGGGCGAAGGCGATGTCGCCTTCCTGGCCCGTGGGGTCGGTGTTCATGAACGCCCACACCTCGTCGACCAAGCCGCGAGCGACATCCCGCTCCAGGTACTTGATCAGGATGCTGTAGGTGCGACGCCGGCCGTAGGGCGACCAGGCAATCACACGCTTGCCATCAATCATGCGGCTGTCCTCTCTACGGCGGGCGCAGAGAGCGCCGCCTCCCATTGACGGTTGAGCGCCTGCAGGATCGCCCCTGAGGCCTCCGCGCGGGCCGCCATGCCCATCCGCTGCCGCAGGTCGGGATCGTCGACGAGCCGCTTGAGGTAGCGCCCCCACTGGTGCTCACGCTTGACGAGGAAGCCGTTCTCGCCGTGCCGGATCACCCGCCGGTACGGCTCAATGTCCGAGGCGATCAACGGAATGCCCAGCATCGACGCCTCCAAGAACTTCGTCGGATACTTCGCCCGGTTGAACGCGATGTCCCGGTACGGGGCCACCCACACGTCGAAGGCGCTGACCGCCTGCAGGTAATGCCCGAAGTTCGGCACCCACCCCAGGGCGCCCATGCCCTTCCCCCGCATGCCGAGACCCACCGCCTGCGCCGCGTCGATCCCGACCAGCCGCACCGCGACCCCGCCCGGCCGCGGGTACTGGGCAATCCGGGTCAGCGCCCGGACCGCCATCGGCAGCTCGGCGACCGTGGAGCTTGTGCCGGCCCAGCCGACGGACAGCACCTCGGGGTCGTAGTCGCGCGGCTGCCCCAGGTACTGGGCGGGCAGCCCGTTCGGGACAACCCGCACATCACCGTGATAGTCGCGCATCACCGCGGCCAACGGCTCCGAGCAACACGTCACCGTGTCAGCCAGGGCCATGTTGTCGAGCAGGCCCTTGCGCATGGCAGGGTCCGACCAGACGCGGTACGCGGCCTCGTTGCTGGGGTCGAGGTGAAGGTAATCGTCGTCCAGGTCGAGGACCAGGCGGATCCCGCGGGCCTTCATCGTCCGCCACGCACGAGACGGCGCCGACTTCGCGACCCGGCAGCCGACCACCACATCCAGCTCCTGCCAGTCCTCCGGGAGCAGCATGCCGCCGGACACCTGGTGCCCCAGCCACTGCAGCGACATGCCGGGCAGGATCGCCCGGTACACGCCCGACCCTGCCTCGTCAGCCGACCAGAAGTGGATGCGCATCACGCCGCCAGATAGCCGGGGAGCCAGGCGTCGTGGAAGTACTCGACGGTGCGGCGGATGCCGTCCTCCAGCGGGACGAAGTCCGCTGCGTCCAAGCCGATCTGCTTGAGCGTCTCAGTGTCGGAGGACACGACGGCGTTCGGGATCTCGCCGGGCCGCATGGGCAGATGCACGACGCCGACCGGCTCGCGGCCGGTGAGCAGTGCGGCGTGCTCGCCGACGAGGCGGGCGATGTCGTTGACGGTGCGCGACTCCAGCGGGCCGACCTCGACGGGGCGCTCGGTGGGCCCGTGCTCGGCGGTGTACTCCAGGGCCGTGACGAAAGCGTTCGCGACGTCCGCGACGTACACGCAGTCGCTGATCTGTGTGCCGTCGCCGTACACCTCGATAGGGGACCCGGTGAGCGCCCGGCATGACAGGGCGGGCAGGATCTTGCGTACCTTGCTGGTGCCGTAGGGGGCGGCGACGGACTGGCCGGGGCCGTAGGCGTTGACGGGGCGGACGATCGTGATGCGACCCCCGTCCCGGTACAGGTTGTACATGCGGGCCAGGTCTTCAGCCGCCGACTTCGTGATGGTGTAGCAGCCTGTGCCGATGAGCCGGAAGGCGTGGTTGCCGACGCCGGCATAGACGGTGGGCAGGTTGTACTGGGCTGCGGCTTCGAAGACGTTCAAGGATCCGATGATGTTCGTCTCGGCGGACGGTCGCGGGTTCGTGATCGTTTCCTGGGTGCCGAGGACGGCGGCGAGGTGGATGATCCCGTCGGCGTGGGCAGCGGCTTCGGTGACGGCGGTGGGGTCGCGGACGTCGGCGAGGAAGAACTCCTCGCTGTCAGCGAGGTGCTGGCGTCGGTCCTGGTGGTCCATGACGATGGCTTGGTGGCCGCGCGCGGTGAGTTCCTTGCGGATCCATGAGGCGATGAAGCCGGACCCTCCTGTGACCAGTACCTTCATGCCTCTTGCTCCTTGTACATGCCGTAGTGATGGAGACGGTCAACTACCCGCCGGGTGAGGTCGCCGACGAGATAGCAGAGGACTTCCTCGTTCTCCAAGGCGTCCTCTGGGCCGCCGTGCTCCGGCAGCCAGTCCATGCGGTAGATGCCCATGGCGGCATGCGTAACCTCGTGCACGATCACGCTGGTCCCGAGTCGCTGACGCCAGAGTCGGATCAACGCCATGGTCGGCCCGGGCGACGTGTAGGCGTGGCAGACACCTAGGGCCTCGGCGAAGTACCCAGGCTCCGCGGCGATGTGGCGGGTAGCCGCCGAGCGCAGTTCGACTAGATCCTCGTACACCTGCACAGCCACGACTCGCCTTTCGCCGGATGAGCGGGACGCGACGCGGAATCGGCAGGCTAGGTCACTCATGAGCCGCTTCTCCATGGCGCTGCCGCCTGTGCGGCGCGGGTGACGGCGTCCCAGAATTCGACAGCCGCCGAGTCGGGCTGGTAGTTGGGGCCGCGCGCGATGCTGCCGTCGGGGCGGATGCCGACGATGAGCGTCCCGTCGTCGGCGCGCAGGGCGATCACGTACTCCGGCTGGGGAGCGTGAAAGGCGACGGGGCTAGCCGAGGCGCCCGCTGGCCGCTGCTCGTCCTGGTCCACAATCTGCGCTGCTTGCTGCGTCGCCTCGTGGGCTGTGGCGTCGTCCACGAGGAAGCGGTGGCCGCAGTGCTCGAACAGGATCCCCAGGTCGCCGGTGAAGTGGTTCGGGGGCCGCCCCGTGCTCACCTCGTCGGGAGCAACGTTGCAGGTCGGGCAAGGGGGAAGCGGGCGGCGGATGAACTGCTGGCCGCGCTTCTGCTGCCGCTGCCGGTGCTCGATGGCCACAGCTAGGGGGAGGAGCTGCTCGACCGTGAGGTACGTCGGCTCGCTCATCGCCCACCTGCCGGCCTGGGGCGATTCTCAAGGACGACGGAGGCCGCGTCAGGGTCCTGGCAGTCGATGCGGGAGCAGGTGACGTAGCCACCGTCGCCCAGAAACAGACTCTGACCGTGGCAGGCGGGGCAACGCCCTTGAATGTTGCCCTGGGTGCGCAACTTGGCGCGCGCCGCTTCGGACTTCAGCAGCTCGCGGCACGCCGTGGTGAGGATGGTCGGCCAGTCTGGGGTTTCACCCACGCCTGGGTTGGTGACGTCAATGCCCAGTGCGTCGCGAACCAGGTTGGCGAGGGCGGGGCTGTCGCTGCCCGCCGACGACTCCTCGCCTTGTCCACTTGGGGAGAACAGATGTCCGGCTGCCCCTCGGGCGAGGGCTTCCTGGCCGGGGTGGTTGATGCAGGCCTCGCTCGAGCCGCAGAAGGCGCATGTCGTCGGTGCTAGCGAGTCGTTGTCGATGCAGCAGCCGGGGCGGCAAGCATCGGCCGGGGGCGGATTCTCGTCTTCCCATGCGTCGACTACGGCCCTGATGGACCGGATGTCGGCTTCGGGGAGCCGGAGGGCGATGACCATTTCGTCGGCCCAGAGGGTGAACCAGCCGTCGCCTTGCTCGATGGCGTCGCCCTCGGCCCGGTAGGTCATGCCCCAAGCGGTACGCACCTCGTACATCGCGACTGGGGGGCGACCGACGTTGCCGGGCTCAGGGGCGCCCTTCCCCGTCGCTGCATCCTCCCTTCCCTGCGGGAGGTGTTCGGGCGCCCACCTGCTCAGGGCGTCGTACCAGGACCAGCCTTCGACGGCCGGTAGAACGTCTGCGCCGACGTACTCGCGGGTGAGGCGGATGGCTTCCGCCAGCTCGATTACGGCTGGTGGGCGTTGCGGGTGCGCTGAAGGGCTCATGTGCTTGCTCCAGGTGCGGGTGAGTGCGGGTTGTGCGGGTTTGGTGCGGCGGGGCCGTGGACCCGCACGGCCGTGGCCCCGCCGCCGGGCCCTGAGCCGACCCGAGGTCAACCATACCCGTAACCTGTGATTCGTAGGTGATAGGCGGGTTGTTAGCTACGATTCAAAGGATGCTGCTGCCGTGCTGAGGAGACCCGCATGAAGACCGGCCCACAGAAATACCCCGGCGCCAGCACCACGTACTGGTACCAAACCCGGTACGGCGGCACCCCGATGGAGTCGAACGTCGGCGTCGTCCACACCACCGAGGGCCGGGTCCTCCCGTCCTACGGCGACGGCGCGAGCGCACCGAACTTCACCGCCGTGCCCGACTTCGCCAACAAGCGGCTCCGCTGGTACCAGCACTTCGACTTCGACGTCTCCAGCCGCGCCCTCGTCAACCGCAGCGGCGGGGTCGACACGAACACAGCCAACGCCGTACAGGTCGAGCTCGTCGGCACCTGCGACGAACGAAACGCCACCACCTGGGACGGCAAGCGGGCCGGCGTCGACTACACCTTCTGGCCCGACGCCCCCGACTGGGCACTCAAGGAACTCGCCCACTTCGTGCGGTGGGCCCACGCCGAACACGGCCTCCAGATGAAGTCCACCATCACCTGGAAGCCCTACAACAAGGGCCAGGTCGGAGGCTCCTACGGGGCCAACGGGGTCCGCCTCACTGGAGCCCAGTGGGGCTCCTACTACGGATGGCTCGGCCACCAGCACGTTCCCGAAAACGACCACGGCGACCCCGGCGACATCGACTTCGCCCGCGTCCTGGCCCACGCCACCGCGAAGCCCACCACGCCCACAGCCCCCGCCGAGGAGGACACCGACGTGCCGCACAACCTCAGCCTCACCGACCAGCGCGACAAGCCGCTGATCCCCGGCAAGTGGACCTCGGTCGCCGTCGAGTCCCTCGACCTGCTCAAGGACGCCAAGGCGTACACGGCAACCGCCTGGCTGAACCTGACCGCGCCCGAGGGCGGCACCGTGCAAGGCCGCTGGTACCACCACCGACCGGACGGCTCCCGCTGGGCCGGGCCCATCACCGAGCGCACCACCACCGGCGGCGGCAGCTTCCTCGACTTCTCCCACGTCGGCTCCGTCGACCCCGGCGAAGTCGTCCGCTTCGAGGCCGTGTACTACCCGGCCGACGACGCCGACCTCAAGTCCACCCTCATCACGACCGCGCGTGTGCGCGGCCTCTACTGGAAGTGAGTCCCCGCATGAGAATCCTCGGCCGCGAACCGGCACTCATCGTGAACAGCTTCGGCGCCCTCCTCGCCATCCTCGTCAGCTTCAACGTCGGCCTCGACAGCACAGAGGCAGGCTGGCTCGTCGCCTCCCTCGCCGCCGTGTTCGCCGCAATTGCCGCAGCCCTCACCCGGCCGATCGCCCCGAACGCCTTCACCGGCCTCGTCGCCGTCGTCGCCGCCACCGTCACCGCGTTCGGCTTCGAACTGTCCGCCGAACTCGTGGCCTCCATCAACGGTGCGGTCATCGCCGGCCTGGCCCTTCTGTCGCGCGGTCAGGTGTCGCCGGTATCCCCGTCGACGCTGGCGCGGCCGACGAGTGTTTGACCCATCTGATCGGAGCCTGCTGTGTCTGATCCGACTGCGGGCGAACTCGAGCGCCGGTACAACGAGCGATTCGCCGACTTCCGCGAGGACTTGCAGAACGTGCAAGCCCAGCTCGACAAGCGGGTGTCGGTCGAGCGCTACCAGACGGACCAGCACTACGGCGACGAAGCGTTCCGGCAGCTCGGCGAACGGGTCAAGGCCATAGAGGAGGCCCGCAGGGAGGAGGCCCGGCAGGTGGACGCGGACCGGCGCACGGCGGAGGCTCAACGCCGCGTCGACAAGCGGCTGCTGCTCACCGCTTTCATCGTCCCGGTGCTCCTGATCTTCCTCCAGGTGTACCTGGCCACGAGGGGAGACGGATCGTGAGCGCCCACAAGCTTTCGCCACGGGCCCATCTCGCGGACCTGCGGTACGCCCTCACGGTCCTCGCCGCAATCAGCGCGTTCGCCTGGATCGTCATCACCATGCAGGGGCAGGGCTCCGAACTCCGCAACGAGCGCGAGGCGCGAGACGCACTTGCGCAGCAGGTGCAGGACATGGGGGGCGACCCCGTCGCCGGCCCGCCCGGCAGCAGAGGCGAGACCGGCCGCGGCGAACCGGGCCCGTCCGGTCCGCCCGGCCCCGAGGGTGAGCCTGGCGACCGTGGACCTGTGGGTGGGGTCGGCCCCTCCGGGAAACCGGGCGACGACGGTAGCGACGGTAGCGACGGCGTGGGCGAGACCGGTCAGCCAGGCAAGTCAGGAGAGCCGGGCACCGACGGCGCCACGGTGGTGGGCCCGCCGGGTCCGGCTGGACCGCAAGGCGAACCGGGCCCGGCCGGACCTGCCGGCGAGCAGGGGCCGACCGGAGAACAGGGCCCGCAAGGCGAGCCCGGCGCGGATGGTCGAGACGGCACGGATGGCCAGGCATGCCCCGAGGGGTACAGCTGGCAGACCCCCGACTACGACCCGAACGCCAAGGTCTGCCGCAAGGACGCCCCCGACCCGGAACCCCCGCCAAGCAACACGCAGCCCAAGGCCCTTGACCCGTTCCGTCGGCAGTACCCGTAGGAGGCCCCATGTTCCCCGTAGGCGTCGAGACCGTCACCGTCACCGCGGGGGCGTCCGGCTACCGCACCCTCGACGGCGACGCGTATGCGGGCACGATCCGGTTCACTCCGTCGGTCAGCCGCGTCACCTCCGCAACCCACGGCGTCATCGCCCTCGGCACGGTCAACGCCACGCTCAACGCCTCCGGCGGATTCAGTGAGACGTTGCTGGCCACCGACGCCGACGACTTCAACCCATCAGGCTGGACGTACCGGGTCGACGAGGAATTCACCAACGCCCCAGGCCGCGCCTACGACATCAGCCTCCCCGCCGGAGCGCCCACCGTGACCCTGCCTGCCTTCTCCCGGGTGGAGTCGTCAGTCGGCACGGTGTCGTCGCCTGCCGTGCTGTCCGTCAACGGCGAGAGTGGCGTCGTCACGCTGACCCCACCCGACATAGGCGCCGACCCGGCAGGCACCGCTGCGGCGGCCGTCGCCACGCACACGGCGGACACCACAGCCGTCCACGGCATCCCTGACACGGCCGCACTCGAGACGGCAGCCGGCGCCCTAGCCAAGATTGCCGCCCACGCCGCAGCCGCAGACCCTCACGGCGACCGGGCGTGGGCCAGTGGCATCTTCGCGACCATCACCGTCGTCAACACGCTCACCGGCACCGTCACCACCCTCAACGGCTTCCTCGACGACATCTTCCTCCGCCTCGCCGCCATTGAGCAGGGCACTGCATTCCTCGCCGGCGTCAACACCAACATCGTGAACGTCGCCTCCAAGCACACCCTCGACGGGGCAGGCGACAAGCTCGGCTTCCACGGGGTGCCCTCCGTCGCCAAGCAGACCGTGAGCGGATCCCGTGCGGACGGGACGGCTCTCGCCAACCTGCTGACCGCGCTCGCGACACTCGGACTCATCACCGACGGGACGACCGCCTGAGCGCATCGGTAGCGCATAACGTTCCCTTATGCGTTAAGAGTTGGGGCCCTCTGGCGGGGGTTTCGAGGGGCTCGCGACGTACCGGTGGAGAGCAGTCACGATGACGTCCGTGATGGTGCGCTCCTCTTGCTTAGCCTTCTCGGTGGCCGCTTTCCAGAGCGGGTCGGGCACGCGGACGTTGTGCTTGGGCGTCTCGCCGGTCTTAGGCCTGGCCACTGCGGCCACCTCCTCGAATGTGTAGGGACAGAAACTAGCATCCGCCTGCCATGACGGCTTGACAAGGGGGCATTCCGAGCGCATTCTGTAGGTACAGAAACTAGCCGTGAGCAGGTGAAGAAATGGCCAGGCGCTATCACCCGAGGCGAGTCCGCGACTACTACGCCCACACCCTGAAGCCGCACGGCCCCGTCGAGTGGGCGGACCAGCGCACCTCCATGGCCGACGCCTACACCGCCCTCTGTCTCCATGCCGGCGTCGACATCGACGACATCGACCCAAGTGACGGCCTCGACTACTCACGCCGCCAGTACGACGCGGTACGCGACTCCTGGCAGGACCTGATCGAGCAGCACGGGATTAGCGACTGGGCGACCCGCGAAATGTCGAAGACGTTCGAGCGCTGGTCCACCCGGCGCCCGCAGTTCACCGACGACGACAACTGGCTGAAGCTGGCGGAGCAGTGGCAGCTCACGCACGTGGACCGCAAGGAGGGTCGTCATGGATGAGGCGGCGCGCGAGCGTGGGCAGCGGATGCTCTTCGATGTCTTTGACGCCCTGCGTGCAGCGCAGAGCGGTCGGCCGATCCCGGGCTACGTCGAGAAGCGGTGGCGCGAGGAGATGCGGGCCACCGCGCGGGCGGAAGCTCTTCGGAGGCTGCGCTCCGAACTCGACCTGCCTGCCTGACAGCAACGCTTTCAAGGAGGACCCGAAATGGCATACGACTTCGTTAAGTTGATCAGGGACATCACCGGCCGGTACGGCGTAACCGTCCCCACCCCGGCCGCCAAGGAAATCGTCGCCGTCTTCGAAGGCGGACACCAGCAGTTCACCGCCGACGTGATGGCCATCTGGGCTGGATGGACGTCAGGCACGCTCACAGAAGAGGACGCGATGGCCGCGATCTCCGACCGGTACAGGGAGCTTCAGCAGTCAATGAACGACGGAGGCTCTAAGAAGCCGTGAGCGAAACCCTCCCCAACCGAACCGCCGGGCAGTCGATCGCGCTGCCCGGCTCGGACCTGTTCGAGGAAGTCCGCCGCAAGCTCGTCGACGACCTCGGCCAAGTCCAGGTCGACCGGCGCGGCCAGGAGCGCATCTACCGACCGCGCGCCGAACTCCTCGCCGAAGCCGTCACCCTCGAGACGTTCGTCTGGATCATGGACTGGCTGTCCTCCACCCGGCGCGGCAGCCTCCAGACCAAGCGCAACTACGTCGACGACATCCGCCGCGTCTGGGGCAGCTACGCGCAGGAGTTGGGACACGAGCGGTTCGCACTCGGCCGCTTCACGCCCGACCACATCCGGGCATGGCGACTCCGCATGGAGGGTCGAGGCAACCCGCCGACGACGATCTCCCGCTACCTCAACGCACTCTCCTCGCTCCACACCTACGCCGCCCAGAAGATCGACCTCCCACGGAACCCCGTTACCCAGGACGACCGGCCCAAGGTCGACAAGGGCAACACATCCCGCAGCACCCCCGTGCTCGAAGTCGAGGAGATCCAGGCCGTCGCCAAGGCGGCAGAGAACGAGTTCGACGCCCTCGTCGTACTGCTCCTCTACACGCTCGCCGGCCGCGTCTCCGAAATGGTCGCCGCCGACGTCACCGACCGGATCGAGCGCGGCCGACGCTCCTTCCTCGACGTCACCCGCAAGGAGCACAAGGAGCGCATCCTCCCGCTGCCCACCACCGTCGCCGAACTCCTCGACGCCCACACCGCCGGCCGCACTGAGAACGCTCTTCTCCTCGACTCCAGCGGCCAGCGGCTCGACCGGCATGACATCGCCAGGCTCCTCACTCGCCTCGGACGCAAGGCGCGCGTCCTCACCTGCCCGGCCGTCGACAAACCCGGCCACGCCTTCGCCCGGTGCAAGGTCTGCCGGAAGCTCACCCCGCACGTCCTCCGGGCCAGCCGCATCACGCACATGCTCGACGCCCACGTCGACCTCGCCGAAGTCCAAGCCTTCGCCGACCACGACAACCCCGCCACGACCGTCGGCTACTGGAACCGGCGCAAGAAGGGGGAGCGGAACGCTGCTCACGTCGACGCGGCCGAAGCTCTGTTCGTCGGCATCACGGACCGGTTCGCCGCCCCTCAGGCCCCGTAGTCGTGGGCATCAGCCGCCCCACGCGATCAACGTTTTCCGGTCACGCCTCTATTGCTGTGGCTGGTTCTGGTGCAGTGTGGTGATCGACGGCACCCCCCTAGCCCCCAGGCAGAGGAGTTGCCCCATGGCCCCGCCCGCGGCAGCAGGCGGGGCCGCGCCGTCCCTCCCGACCTCCCCCCGGGAGGGCCGACGCCTGCGCGGCGCCGACCCCCATCCCGTGTTGAGCAGGGGTGCCTATCCGACGTTGCGGTGGAGGTCCCGCACGTCGGCGCCGGTGGCGGTGAGGGTGCCGTCCTGCTGCTCGTAGTGGGAGAGGGCGAGGCCGAGGCCGAAGAAAGTGGGCGCCCACTCGCCGATGAAGAGGCCCCAACGGTCGGCGCGGGCGAGCCCGGTGCCGGGTTCCATCTTGAGCGACCCGGCCCAGACGGCGACGGTGAGGCCGATGGAGGCGAGTGCGGCGGTGTAGGCGTGCTCGCTGCGCATGCCCATGTCGTGCAGCTTCTTGATGACCATGGCGTGCTCCGTTCAGTGGCGTGGTTCGACAGACCCCCCGACCGTTCCGATCTACCGTTACACGAGACATGCCGGGCCGCCGCTTGGTGCGTAGGCTGGTCGTCTCGGGGCTGTCACGGAGGTTCGTCATGCCCCGCCCCATCTGGTCCGGCGCGATCAGCTTCGGTCTGGTCACGATCCCGATCCAGGTTGTGAGCGCCACCGAAAACCGCTCGATCGCCTTCCATCAGATCCACCAGGCCGACGGTGGCCGCATCCGGTACCAAAAAGTCTGTGAGCTGGACGGGCAGGTGCTCGACCAGAACGAGATCGGGCGAGGCTATGAGGTGTCCCGCGACACGATCGTCGAGGTGACGGACGCCGACCTGGACGCCATGCCGCTGCCCACGGCGAAGGCGATCGAGATCGTCGCGTTCGTGCCAGCCGAGAGCATCGATCCGATCCGCATCGGCGACAGCTACTACCTGGCCGCCGACGGGGTCGCCGCGAAGCCGTACAAATTGCTGCGCATGGCACTGGAGCGCTCGAGCAAGGTCGCCATCGCGAAGTTCGCCTGGCACGGCCGCGAACGGTTGGGCCTGCTGCGGGTCAAGGGCGACGCGATCGTCCTCCACTCGATGCGCTGGCCCGACGAAATTCGCTCACCGGAGTCGCTTGCGCCCCGGCCGGCGGAGGTGACCGACGAGGAGATCGACGCAGCCGTGGACCTGATGGACGCCATGGCCGTAGACGACCCCTCGGGCTTCCGCGACCACTACCGCGACGCCCTCGAAGACCTCCTCGCCGCGAAAGCCCAGGGCATGAAACCGGAGAGCGCCCCGCAGCCGCCTGCCGCCCCAGTCGTCGACCTCATGGCCGCGCTGCGTGAGTCGATGGAGTCGGCCCGGCGGGCGCGCGGCGAAGACCCTGCGAGCGTCCACGACATGGCCGAGCACTCGGAGCGGAAGGCGAAGGCGCCAGCTAAGAGGACGGCAGCGAAGAAGGCGGGCCGGAAGCCCGGCGCCTAGCCGAGGTAGCGGACTTCCCGCGTCAGGAGCCGTCGCGATTCTGGCGTTGGGCCTCAAGGAAGGCACGCAGGACATTCGGCATCGCCCACGTCGAGTCTTGCCCCTCTCGGGCGACGGCGACTGATCTTGCGCCGAACGGCGCGGCGTGGTTGGCGGCGTGGTTGTACGTCTGCGCGAGGTCTTCGGGGATGCGGTCACCGTCTTGCACCTCAAGCATGCGGGCCCGGCCCGACTCGCCGATGCTCTTCCACCATTGGAGGAGCCACTCCGGTTCGCTGTCTCGCTGGCTGTCGTTCATGCATCCAGGGAAGGCCCGGCCTCTGTAGCCGCGCCAGTGCTCGAGGCCATTCGAGTAGTCCTAGCCGAGCCACCCGAGGTCCGTGTCCGGCCGGCATACCTGGCACGCCTCGATCCCCTCGGCGAGCGCCCGTAGCGCCTGCTCCCGGCTGATGGGTCGAGGTCGTCCGCCTGCGAGGGTGCACCCGCCGACGTGTACGGCGAGGGGCGGCCCGCCTTGGCCGATGCCCTGCTGCAGCACCCAGTCCGGGGGTGGCGGCAGAGGCCGCTTGCGCTGCTCCTCGGCTTCCCGCTGCTGGGCGGTGGTGATGGCAGCCCGAATGCGGTCGAGCTGCACGGCGTGCCAGTGCTCCAGGGTGCGGAGGCGGGGCAGGTCAGGCGGCAAGTCGGACATGTGTTCGAGTCTACGACTGTCGGGGTGGGCTGCCACACTGAGGGCAGCCCATCGAGGAGGAGCCCGTGTTCGGCTGCCGGAAGCACGGCCCGCGCTGTCAGGTCCCGTGGGGCTACGACGAGGCCCACACCGACAGCGCACGCCCCTACACGCTCGACGAGCTCGCCGAACGGGAGGCGGGCCCACACCGCTACGCCTACCCGACCGTCACGGAGTACGAGCAAGCCTTCTATCTGTGGCGCGCCTTGCGAGTCGACGCCCGGCTCGCCAAGGCCGAGCAGGACGCGAAGGATCAGGTGATGCTGGCGCGCATGGGCATCAACGCCAGCAGCGTCTGGGAAGCCGCCACCCTGCTCGCCAGCCGAGTCGCCTGACCCCACCCTCGTTGTCAGTGCCCGCTCGTAGACTGGGCGCCATCATTCGCTGCGAGCATGCGGTGGATTACTGCTGGCCCCGCTCCACCCCGTTGATGCCGGGGCGGAGCGGGGCTTGCTGCTGTCAGCCCTCCTGCGCGGCCTTCTTCAGCGCCATCTCCACCTCGTACCGGTTCTGCCCGGTCGCCTCAGCGTGCGCCGTCACCGCAGCCTGCACCCGAGTCGAGGCCTCCCGCCACGGGGCCCACGTCTCGCGGGTGTACCCCTCCCGCATCGCCTCGTCGTAGGCGGCCACTGCCGCGCGCTGGAGCTGGATCAGGTCGTCGTTGAGTTCGATTGCCACGGGCGGATCGTAGACCGTGGGTCTGACAGTGGCCCGCAGGTCACGCCGCCTCGACGACGGACGCCTTGACCGCCTCCGCCCACTCCTCCAACAGCGCCTGATACCGGGCCGCATCCGACAGCGCACCATCCACCCACAAGGCGCGCATCTCCGCGTTCACCTCAGCGGCAGACCGCACAGAGCCGCGGTCAGCGGGGGGAGTCGGGGGCATGCGAGAAGGCTACGCCGCAGGACTGACAGTGTCAGGGTGCCGGCGGAGGCTGATCGGAGACGAACGACCCCAGCCCTGGCTCGGTATAGATGAGCCCCTCAGTCCTGAGTGCTCGGTGGACTTTCTGCCCCGTCGCCGCGGCGATGCCGAACTCCGCTTGCAGCTGCAGGACGGACGGCACGCGGGTCCGGGGCGGGTAGGTCCCGTCGGCTATGCGCGCACGCATCACCTCGGCGACCTGCCGCCATCGTGGCTGGTCAGGGGCAAACTCGATCACCCTTCCACGCTAGGCAGGCCACAGCGCTCTAGGCGAGATGTGGCATGGCTAGCACGCCATAGCACGCACCGCTAGGCTCAGGACAGAGAGAACCCCGGCGACCGTGTGACCGGCCCCGGGGCGTGGACGACTAGCAGGAGTCGACATGGCGGATTCTACGGACCAGGCAGCGGCCGGCGAAGTGGCAGGGCCGACCCCACTGCAGCAGGCCTGGGGCGTCTTCATCCTCCATATCCAGGACTGCGCCACCTGCCGCACCGGCATCGACTGCGCCGACGCCGCGACACTCAAGGCGACCCTGCGTGAAGCGCGAGCTGCGGCATGAGCGCCCCACCCCACCCGCGGCCCGCCACGTACACCACGGGGGAGTGCCAGCTGGGCGAGCACGGGCTGTGCCACGGCAACAGGCAGATCCGACTCCGACCGGGTGAGGTCCCGGTGCAGACGCTGCGCTGCGCCTGCAGCTGCCACCGGCGCCGATGAGGCGGGTCCACACGGGGCGCGAACGGAGTGCACCGACGCGTGCGTGGCACACGCTTTGCCGGACGGCAGTTGAGTAGGAGCGTCAGCACCGCAGCACCATTTCGGCCCTGACCGCGCCGCGATGCGCCCGCTCTACTCGCGCACCAACTCGGCGAGTGGCGTTTCAAGTGCATTGGCGATGAGGAGGAGGTCGGCGAACCGTGGGTCTCGGACGGCGTTCTCGTATCGCTGGATGCTGCGGCGTTCCAGTCCCGCCCGGTCGGCTAGCTGGTCCTGGGAGAGCCCCTGTGCGATACGAAGTGCGGCGATCCGATGGCCGAGCTCTCGGCGGCGGGTGTGGATCCAGTCGGGGAGAGGTGTTCGGCGGGGCACTCGACAAACGCTCTGGCCGTGCCGATCATGAGTCAGTACCCAAACGGTCGCCTTATGTGCTGACGGTGATCATATCCGTGTGGGAACTGGAGTTCGAACCGACCCGCCGTATGCCCTATCGGCATATGCCAAAGAAGGGTTCAATGGGCACCGGGTTGGCCACCGATTAACGCCGGCCGGTGACGAGCCCGTGCGTTGCGCGACGGCCGCCCGTTCTCCGAGCACCCCCGGAGGGCGGGCGGTCACATCTTCTTTCCTGTCCGAAGATGCTCAAACTCTTTCGCCGAGTGACGTATGTGACCGTGTCATGTGCACAGTGCACTCGTTGGACAGGGTGGCCAGGGTGGGGGCTGCTAAACACCTCCCCAGGTGGCATCCCCACCCTGGTCTCCCGCCGCATCCCTGCCCATTCCTCTCCCAGTGGGAAACAAGTGGGAGATGATCATGGTGAACTTGGGCCGACTGTAGCTGACTCGAGCTAACTAGGGGCGAGTTCTCCCAGGTCAGTAGCCCAGCAATAGCAAGCGCTCCAGGCGGTCGGGCTGGAAGCGGCGTCTCAGCCCAACACCATGTGCATATTGAGCGGCACGTCCTTGCCGCCCGCCGCCTTCCTGATGTCCTCCTTGAACTGCCGCATCCCCGCACTGTCCGACTCGAACGGCTCGAACTGCACCAGCACATGCACCCCGTCCAGCGCCTGCCGCGTCGCGTCCTTGGCGAGCAGCCCCGGGTCGTAGTCCGTCGGGTCGGACAGCACGCCCTTGAAGCCGCCGCGCTTGAGCGTCGTGAACAGGCCGATGTTGTACGGCGTCTGCATCACGGAGATCACGACGTCCGGCGCCTTGCCGCCGTCGCTGCGCATGATCTCCTTGGTGTACGCCGACCAGTCGCTCGGCACCGACGTCGCGGGCACCACGGCCTTGGCGTACGACACCTTGTACCCGGCCGCCTTGAAGCCCTGTGTGAAGGTACGGATGCCGAACTTGCCGGCGTCGTTGTCATTGGCGAGCAGCGCCACCGACTTGCCCTTGGTTCCGCCCAGCACATGGCCCAGCCCTTCCGGCCAGGTCTGGTTGAGCGTGCCGCCCGGCATCGGGACCAGGCACCCGTTGAAGCCGTAGATGTGCTTGGGCCCGCAGAAGGAGGGCAGCGTGCCCCAGCCGAAAGTCGGCACCTTCTGCTGCTCCAGGAAGTCGGCGCCGGAGAAGGTGACCGAGCTCATCGGGGCGACGGCGAAGACCTTCTCGCGCTGGACGAGTTTGCGTGCCGCGGCGAGGTTCTTCGCGGGGTCCTGCCCGTCGTCCTCCGCGCCGAGGTAGTCGATCTTCCGGCCGTTGACGCCGCCCTCCGCGTTCGCCCGGTCGTAACGGGCCTTCGCGCCGAGGTCGGTGTCCTTCTTGGAGTACCCGCTCGCGGTGGTCATGGAGACGATGCCGCCGACCTTGATCGAGCCGGCGCTCACTCCACGTACCGAGCCGCTGCCGCCCTTCCCCGCGCCGTTCGCGCCGTCGTTGTCCGAGGCGCCGGTCGATGCGGAGTTGCAGGCGGTGGCGGTGGCGAACAGCAGCACTGCGGCGGCTGCGGCGATGGTGCGGATCGGTCGCGACACAGTGGGGTCCCTCCCTTGGGATGCCCGCATTCTGTGGTTGACCTGATGAACCGTCAATAACTGACGCATCGACAATTGACGATACGTCAGAACTCTGCGAAATCCGCACCGGTCGCCACCGGTCGCCACCGGGTCGCCACCGGTCGTCATCGGTAGAGCGCGTCGACCTCCACCGCGTACGCCGCCTCGATCGCCCTGCGCTTGAGCTTGAGCGAGGGGGTCAGCAGCCCCTGCTCCTCGCTGAACTGGTGGGCCAGTATCCGGAACGTACGGATCGACTCGGCCTGGGAGACCAGCGTGTTCGCGGCCACCACCGCACGCCGTACCTCCATCTCCAGATCGGGATCTCGCACCAGGTCTGCCGCGTTCAGCGGCGGTTTGTCGCGCATCTGGAGCCAGTGGTCCACGGCCTCCTGGTCGAGCGTGACGAGCGCCGCGATGTACGGCCTGTCGTTGCCGACGACGATGCACTGGGCCACCAGCGGATGCGACCGGATCCGTTCCTCCAGCCCGGTCGGCGACACGCTCTTGCCGCTCAACGTCACCAGGATCTCCTTCTTCCGCCCGGTGATCGTCAGGTAGCCGTCCTCGTCCAGCGCGCCGATGTCACCCGTGGCCAGCCAGCCGTCGCGCAGTACGGCGCCCGTCGCCTTCGGGTCGTTCAGATACCCGGAGAAGATCTGGCCGCCGCGCAGCCAGATCTCGCCGTCGTCGGCGATGTGTACGGTCGTGCCGGGCAGCGGCAGCCCGACCGTGCCGAAGCGGGTGCGTTCGGGCGGGTTGGCGGTGGCGGCCGCCGTCGACTCGGTGAGCCCGTACCCCTCGAAGATCGTCACGCCCGCCCCCGCGAAGAACAGGCCGAGCCGCCGCGACATCGCGGAACCGCCGGACATCGCGTGCCGCACGCGCCCGCCCATGGCCTCGCGTACCTTCGCGTACACGGCCTTCTCGAAGAACTGGTGCTGGAGCCGCAGCGCGGCGGAAGGCCCGGGCCCGGTGCCGAACGCGCGGTGCTCCTGCGCCTCGGCGTACCGCACCGCCACCTCGACGGCCTTGTCGAAGGGACCGGCCTTCCCTGCTGCCTCCGCCTTGCGCCGGGCCCCGCTGTAGACCTTCTCGAAGATGTACGGCACGGCCAGGATGAACGTGGGCCGGAAGGTGACCAGGTCCGGCATCAGCGCATGCGCCGCCAGCACCGGCTGATGACCGAGCTTGACCCGCCCCCGTATCGCCGCGACCTCGACCATCCGCCCGAAGACATGCGCGAGCGGCAGGAACAGCAGCGTCGCCGCCTCGTCGCCCGGCTTGGAGTGGAACACCGACTCCCAGCGGCCCAGGACGGTGTCGGACTCGTACATGAAATTGGCGTGTGTGAGCACGCACCCCTTGGACCGCCCCGTGGTCCCCGACGTGTAGATCACCGTCGCCACGGAATCCGGCGTCACCGCCCGCCGGTGGCGGTGCACCACGTCGTCGTCGATGTGCGTCCCTGCCTGGACGAGTTCGGCCTCCGCCCCCGCGTCCAGCTGCCACAGGCGCTTGAGCATCGGCAGCCGGTCGACCACCGAGCCGATGGTCATCGCGTGGTCCTCGTGCTCGACCATGCAGGCGGTGACTCCGGCGTCGTGCAGGGTCCAGAAGACCTGATCGGAGGAGGCAGTGGGATAAATCGGCACTGGCTGGGCGCCGACGGTCCACAGTGCGAAGTCGAAAAGCGTCCATTCGTAGCGCGTACGCGACATGATCGCGACCCGGTCGCCGAACCGCACACCGTGCGCCAGCAGCCCCTTGGCGATGGCCAGCACCTCATCACGGAACCGCCCCGCGGACACGTCGTACCAGCGGCCGTCCTCGCCCTTGCGTCCGAGCGCGACGCGGTGCGGATCCTCCTCGGCATGATCGAAGACGACGTCCGCCAGCCCGCCGACCTGAGGCGCCGTCGCCATGGGTGGGACAGTGAACTCGCGCAATGACCTGCTCCTTGTGGCGCTCCGCACAGCGCCGTGACGCTACCTCACGGTTTCTGCACGTGGGAGGGGAACGCGGAATCCGAACTTCTGTGCATATGCACAGCTCAACAGCTGGAATGCGGTCACATGGTGAAGGCTCGGACGCTCTCCTGACCGTGGAGTAAGTAAGGCGCTCGGGGATCTCCACGGAATCTGTACGCCCACTCCGCATCTACCACTCGAAATCCACGACCCGACATCTACGAACCGACCGGTGGCCGGTGCAGGCGGTCGCCGCCGGCCAGGATCGCCGCCGCGAGCGCGTCCGCCGCGTCCTGGGCGGTGGCCCGTCTGCGGCCGTGCAGCAGGACGAAGTCCACGCCGCCGAGTTCCGGCAGGCCCGCCTTCGCCGGTACGGGCGCCAGGCCCGGCGGGATCAGGCCGCGGGTGTGCGGCATGACACCGAGGCCGGCGCGGGCCGCCGCGATCAGTCCGCTGAGGCTGCCGCTCGTACAGGCGATGCGCCACGGGCGGCCGTCCTCCTCGAGGACTTCGAGGGCGCGGGCCCGGGTGATGCCGGGCGGCGGGAAGACGATCAGCGGGACGGGGCGGTCGGGGTCCAGGCGCAGGGACGGCGCGCCGATCCACGTCAGCGTCGACTGCCAGACCAGCTCGCCGTGGGTGTCGCCGGGCCGCCGCTTGGCCAGCACGAGGTCGAGGCGGCCCGCTTCCAGCTGCTGGTGCAGGGTGCCGGAGAGCTCGACGGTCAGCTCCAGCTCCACGTCGGGATGGTCCCTGCGGAATGCCTCCAGAATCTCGGGCAGCCGGGTCAGTACGAAGTCCTCCGAGGCGCCGAAGCGCAGCCGGCCGCGCAGGCGGGTGCCGGTGAAGAAGGCCGCGGCCCGCTCGTGGGCGCGCAGGATCGTACGGGCGAAGCCGAGCATCGCCTCGCCGTCCTCCGTCAGCTCCACGTGGTGCGTGTCGCGGGTGAAGAGCCGGCGCCCGGTCGCTTCCTCCAGCCGGCGAACGTGCTGGCTCACCGTGGACTGGCGCAGGCCGAGGCGCCGGGCGGCCTGGGTGAAGCTGAGGGTCTGGGCGACGGCCAGGAAGGTGCGGAGCTGGGCGGGCTCGTACATGGGCCGAGCGTAACTCGGTCATCGACAATCGTGATGACAGTGAGTTCGGTATATGGGATTCCCGATCGCTCGGAAGAGGAGGAACATGGAGCGGGCACGTATCGCCCGAGAGCAAGCAAGTGGAGCCAATGAGTCGCCGCACGTCGTTTCAGCTGCCGTCCTGGCTGCCGGTCGATCCGTACATCCTGATGCTGATCGGGACGGTCGTCCTCGCGACACTGCTGCCGGCGTCCGGCACGGCCGCCGAAGCCGTGGGCGGGGTCTCGACCGGGGCGGTCGCGCTGCTGTTCTTCCTGTACGGCGCGCGGCTCTCCACCCGTGAGGCGCTGGACGGGCTTCGTCACTGGCGGCTGCACATCACGGTGCTCCTCTGTACGTTCGCGCTCTTCCCGCTGCTCGGTCTCGCGGCGAAGGGCCTGGTCCCGTACGTCCTCACGCCCGAGCTGTACGGCGGCCTCCTCTTCCTCTGCCTGGTCCCCTCCACCATCCAGTCCTCGATCGCCTTCACCTCCATGGCGCGTGGCAACGTGCCGGCGGCGATCTGCGCGGGCTCCTTCTCCAGCCTCCTCGGGATCCTCCTCACTCCGCTGCTCGCGGCGCTGCTGATCGGGGGGAGCGCGGGCGGCTTCTCCGCGGACTCGGTGCTGAAGATCGTCCTCCAGTTGTTGGTCCCGTTCGTGGCGGGCCAGCTGCTGCGGCGGTGGGTCGGCGGGTTCCTGGTGCGGCACAAGAAGGCGCTGGGTTACGTCGACCGCGGCTCGATCCTGCTGGTCGTCTACACCGCGTTCAGCCACGGCGTGACCGAGGGCATCTGGCACCGGGTGAGCCCTGGCCGGCTCGGGGCGCTGGTGGGGGTGGAGGCGGTGCTGCTCGCGGTGATGCTGACGCTGAGCTGGTACGGGGCGAAGCGGCTCGGCTTCGGGCGCGCGGACCGGATCGCGATCCAGTTCGCCGGGTCGAAGAAGTCGCTGGCGGCGGGGCTGCCGATGGCGAGCGTGCTGTTCGGGGCGGAGGCGAGTCTGGCGGTGCTGCCGTTGATGCTGTTTCACCAGATGCAGCTGATGGTGTGCGCGGTGATCGCGAAACGGCGTGCGCGGGATGCGGATGCGGGGCGGGGGGATGGGATGCGGTCGGTGCCTTCGGTGACGGTGCCGGGGTGAGGCCCTGCGGGGCTTTTCCCCTACCCGCCCCTTCCCGAACTGGGGCGCTGCCCCAGACCCCGCTCCTCAAACGCCGGAGGGGCTGGATTTTCCGGCGGGTAGGGGACAGCGCCGCAGGCAACCCGCACCGCACCCGCACCCCCACAAGGGCCGCCGGACCTGGCAAGATCGTCAAGTGACTTCCGCGATACGTCCCTTCGGGCCCCGCCCCTGCGCCCTCACCGTCTGCCGCGGCTGCTGCTGCGGCGACGCCCGCAAGAACCCCGGTACGGACCACGACGGCCAGCTGCGCCGCCTGCGCGACGCGGCCGCCGCTTCCGGCGGGCGGCTGATCGTGCGTACCAGCGACTGCCTCGGCCCGTGCGGACAGGCGAACGTCGTGGTCGTCCAGCCCTCCACCGAGGGCCGAAGGAGAGGCGGCCGCGCGGTCTGGGTCGGCTGGGCGCTGGACGACGACTGTACGGACGACATCCTGGCCTGGGTCGCCGCCGGAGGCCCGGGCGTCGCGAAACCCCCCGCCACACTGGCGCTCCAGTTCATCCCGCCCCCGGCAGAGGCCAGGCAGCGAGCGAGGCGCGGCCGGCGCTGAGCGGAGAGGCCCGGCCGGCGCAGGGGGCGCTCCCCGCCGGCCGGGCCCGTACCGTGTCGCGGGGCGCGTCAGACCCCGGAGTGCAGGGCGATGCGCTCGTCGCCCGCGTACACGTTCATGTTCGGCCCGCGCAGGAAACCGACCAGCGTCAGACCCGTCTCGGCCGCCAGATCCACCGCCAGGGACGAAGGCGCCGAGACCGCCGCGAGCACCGGGATCCCGGCCATCACCGCCTTCTGCGCCAGCTCGAACGACGCCCGGCCGGAGACCAGCAGCACCGCACGCGACAACGGCAGACGGCCGTCCCGCAGCGCCCGGCCCACCAGCTTGTCGACCGCGTTGTGCCGGCCCACGTCCTCCCGTACGTCGAGCAGTTCGCCCGCCTCCGAGAAGAGCGCGGCCGCGTGCAGCCCCCCGGTCCTGTCGAACACCTCCTGCGCGGCACGCAGCCGGTCGGGGAGGCCGGCGAGCAGCTCGGGCGTCAGCCGGACCGGCGGAGAATCGCCGATCGGAAAGCGGGCAGTCGTGCGTACCGCGTCCAGGCTCGCCTTGCCGCACAGCCCGCACGACGACGTCGTATAGACGTTGCGCTCAAGGGTGATGTCGGGGACGGGCACACCGGGCGCGAGCTTCACGTCCACCACGTTGTACGTGTTCGCGCCGTCCGCCGTCGCCCCGGCGCAGTACACGATCGACTGCACGTCATCGGCGGCCGCCAGCACGCCCTCGCTCACCAGGAACCCCGTCGCCAGCGCGAAGTCGTCGCCCGGCGTGCGCATCGTGATGGCGAGCGGCTTGCCGTTCAGCCGGATTTCCAGTGGCTCCTCGGCGACCAGGGTGTCCGGCCGGGCGCTCACCACGCCGTCCCTGACGCGGATGACGCGGCGGCGCTCGGTGACCCGTCCCATGATGATCAGTCCCGACTCTGTACGTGCTGGTAGCCGAAGCGGCCCTTGATGCAGAGGTTGCCGTGGGTCACCGGGTTGTCGTGCGGCGAGGTGACCTTGACGATCTCATTGTCCTGCACGTGGAGAGTGAGGTTGCAGCCGACGCCGCAGTACGCGCACACCGTCGTCGTCTCCGTCTGGGACGGCTCGTCCCAGGTCCCGGCCGCCCGCATGTCGAACTCCGACTTGAAGCTGAGCGCGCCGGTCGGGCACACCTCGATGCAGTTCCCGCAGTACACGCACGCCGAATCCGTCAGCGGGGCGTCCTGCTCGACCGAGATGCGGGCGTCGAAGCCGCGGCCCGCGACGGCGATGGCGAAGGTGTTCTGCCACTGCTCGCCGCACGCGTCCACGCACTTGTAGCAGAGGATGCATTTGTCGTAGTCGCGGACGTAGAGGTCGTTGTCGATCTTGGGCTGTTCATTGAGGCGGGCCGCGTCGGGGCCGAAGCGTTCCGGCTTCGCCTCGTACTCCTTGATCCACTCTGCGGCGCGGGGCGTCGTGGAGAGGTCGGTGGACGAGGCGAGCAGCTCCAGCACGATCTTCCGGCTGTGCCGGGCGCGCTCGGTGTCCGTAGTGACGATCATGTCGGGCTCGGCGCGGCGCGAGCAGGCCGGTGCGAGCGTACGGGCGCCTTCGACTTCGACGACGCAGACGCGGCACGCGTTCTTGGGGGTGAGGGTGTCGCCCTGGCAGAGGGTGGGGATGTCTTTGCCGGCGGTCCGGCAGGCGTCGAGGATGGTCGACCCCTCTGGGACGCGGGTCGCGGCGCCGTCGAGGGTGAACTCGATCAGCCTGCGCGGCGGTTGAAGCGGAATCGCGGTCATTCGAAGGCTCCCAGGCGGTCGATGGCGGACTCGACGGCGTTCCACGCGGTCTGGCCGAGACCGCAGATCGAGGCGTCCCGCATGGCCCCGCCGACCTCGCGGAGCAGCGCGATGTCGCCGGCGGCGGCAGCGCCCGTACGGTCCTTGATCCGGTGCAGGGCTTCCTCCTGCCGTACGGTCCCGACC
Organism: Streptomyces sp. NPDC002994; assembly: GCF_040611155.1. Taxonomy (NCBI): domain Bacteria; kingdom Bacillati; phylum Actinomycetota; class Actinomycetes; order Kitasatosporales; family Streptomycetaceae; genus Streptomyces; species Streptomyces sp. NPDC002994. The sequence goes on along the minus strand of NZ_JBEXNQ010000014.1, from coordinate 75,954 downwards.
CGGCAGGGCACGCACTGCCCGCACGACTCGTCGCGGAAGAACTCGGCTATGCGGAGGAGGATCGCGGGCAGTTCGATGGTGTCGTCCAGGACGAGGACGACTCCCGAGCCGAGGGTGGCGCCGGCGGCGCGGGTGCCTTCGAAGGTGAGCGGGATGTCGAGTTCGTCCGGGCGTACGAAGCCGCCGGCTGCTCCGCCGAGGAGGACGGCGCGGAGGTTGGGGGGTGGGCCTCCCGCGAGTTCGAGGAGGTCGCGGAGGCGGGCGCCGAAGGGGAGTTCGTAGATGCCGGGGCGTTCGATCTGCCCGGAGACGCAGAAGAGTTTGGTTCCGGTGGACGATTCGGTGCCGGTACGGGCGTAGGCCGCGGCGCCGGTGGTGAGGATCGGCAGGACGTTGACGAGTGTCTCGACGTTGTTGACGGCCGTCGGCTTTCCGAAGAGGCCCTTCTCGACCGGGAAGGGGGGTTTGCTGCGGGGTTCGCCGCGCTGCCCCTCGATCGAGTTGAAGATGGCGGTCTCCTCGCCGCAGATGTACGCGCCCGCGCCGCGCCGGATCTCGATGTCGAAGGCGTAGCCGTGGCCGAGGACGTCGGGGCCGAGGAGGCCGCGGAGTCTGGCCTGGTTGATGGCGTGGGTGAGGCGTTCGTACGCGCGGGGGTACTCGCCGCGGAGGTAGAGGTAGCCCTGGTGGGCTCCGGTGGCGTACCCGGCGATGGTCATGGCCTCGACGAGGGCGTACGGATCGCCCTCCATCAGGACACGGTCCTTGAAGGTACCGGGCTCGCTCTCGTCAGCGTTGCAGACGAGGTAGTGGGGGTGGTCGGGCTGCCCGGCGGTCGCTTCCCATTTCCGCCCGGTGGGGAACGCGGCGCCGCCGCGGCCGACGAGGCCGGCGTCGAGCACCTCCCGGATGACGTCGGCGGGGCCGAGGGCGAAGGCGCGGCGCAGGGCGGTGTAACCACCGGCGGCGCGGTAGGCGTCGAGGCTGTACGGGTCGATGCCGCCGATCCGGCGCAGCAGGACGAGGTCCGGGTCGCCGGCCTGGGGTACGGCGGCGGTGGCGTCCGGCTCCGGCGGTGCGTGTTCCGGCGCGGCGACGGCGGCGACCAGCGCGTCTGCCGTGGCGGGTGCGATGACGGCGGCGGCGCGGGTGCGCGGTGCGGCTGGCTGCGGCGCGTCGGGCTGCGCAGGGCGGGGCTGCGCCGCGTCGGGCTGCGCCGCGTCGGGCTGCGCCGGGCGGGGGTGTGCTGCGTCGGGGTGCGCTTGGCTGGGCCGCGTCGCACCAGCCACGTCCGCGCCTGCGGCAGGGCGCGCTACGTCGGGCTGCGCCACCGCGGGCTGCGCCACCCCGGGCTGCGCCGCGGTGGGCTGTGCCGGGGCGGCCGCGTCCCCGCCTGCGGCGGGCTCTTCCCCCACCCCGCCCCTTCCCGTAACCAAAGGGCTCCGCCCCCTGGACCCCCGGTCCTCAAAAGCCGGACGGGCTGAATTCGCGGGTTGGCGTACGCCGTCCTCCGCCGCCATGGGCGGCGCGGAGCTGCCGGTCTGGGGTCTGGGGGCATGCCCCCCACGCGGCGGCAGCCGCAAAATGTCACTGCGGGAAGGGGCGGGGCTGGAGAAAGCCTCCCGCTCCTCCGGCGGAGCCCCCGCCAGGGGGCCCGGCCCAGCAGCCGCACCGGGGCCCGCAACAGGCGCCGTAACCCCCACCTGCAACAGCAGCGCCGCCGGGGCCCGTTCGCACAGGCCCAGGCAGGGGCTCGGCTGCCATACCGCGCCACCCGCGGCCGAGCCCGCCGCCCCCGCCACCTCCTCCAGCCCCGCGCACACCGCCGCCGCCCCCCGTGCCGCGCAGGCCAGGTCCGTGCACACGTACAGAACCTTCGCCGGGCGTGGCTTCACCGAGAACATCGCGTAGAACGTCGCCACCCCGTACGCCTCCGCCGGCGGCACCGTCAGCCGGCGGCAGATGTAGTCCAGCGCGCCCTCGCTCAGCCAGCCCACCCGGTCGTTGACCGCGTGCAGCGCCGGGAGGAGGAGGTCGCGGCGCTCGCGTGCCGCCGCGCCGCGCGCCCAGCGCAGGTCGGTTCCGGAGCGGTCCGCGCCCTCCCAGCCGGATTCCGGCGGACCCAGCAACTCGTCCACCGCCGCCCGTTCGTCCCCGGACGGCTCCGCGTTCGTGTACCTCAGGTCCATGCCGGCACCAGCTTCTCTATCCGGATCGCCGACGCCTTGAACTCGGCCGTCCCCGCGATGGGGCAGTTCGCCTCGATCGTCAGCTGGTTCGTGTCGACCTCGTCGGGGAAGTGCATCGTCATGAAGGCCAGTCCCGGCCGCAGCCCGGGATCCACCCACACCGGGGCGGTCACCGCGCCCCGCCGTGACGAGACCCGGACCTCCTCGCCCACCTCGACGCCGTACGCCGCCGCGTCCTCCGGGCAGAGTTCGATGTACTCGCCGCGCCGCAGCGGGGACGCGAAACTTCCGCTCTGGACACCGGTGTTGTACGAGTCCAGCCGGCGGCCCGTGGTCAGTCGCAGCGGATAGTCCTCGTCCGTCAGGTCGACCGGCGGGTCGTGTGCCACCAGGCCGAAGGGAGCGGCCGGGCCACGCCGCTCCGGGTCCGTCTCCCACAGTCGCGCGTGCAGGAAGGTGGAGGGGAGGCGGTCCGTGTCGGGGCACGGCCACTGCAACCCCTGGTGTTCCTCCAAGCGGTCGTACGTCATGCCGTAGTGGTCGGGGGAGAGGGACCGCAGTTCGTTCCAGACGGACTGCGAATCCGCGAACTTCCAGTCGTGGCCGAGCCGCTGCGCCAGCGCGCAGATGATGTCGATGTCCTCCCGGGCCTCGCCCGGCGGCTTCACCGCCGCCCGCACCCGCTGCACGCGCCGCTCGCTGTTCGTCGTCGTCCCGTCCGTCTCGGCCCACGCGGCCGTCGCGGGCAGGACCACGTCCGCCATCTGCGCGGTCTTCGTCAGGAAGATGTCCTGTACGACCAGGTGGTCCAGGGCCGCCAGCCGCCGCATCGCCTGTTCGCTGTCGGCCTCCGACTGGGCCGGGTTCTCACCGATGCAGTAGACGGCTCGCAGCTCACGGCTCTCCATCGCCTCGAACATCTCCGTCAGCGTCATGCCGTACCTGGGCTGGATGACCGTCTGCCAGGTACGTTCGAACTTCCCCCGGGCCGCCGGGTCCAGGATGTCCTGGAAGCCGGGCAGCCGGTTGGGGATGGCGCCCATGTCACCGCCGCCCTGCACGTTGTTCTGGCCGCGAAGGGGCTGCACCCCGGCGCCGTACCGGCCGACATGGCCCGTCAGCAGTGACAGGTTGATGAGCGCCCGCACGTTGTCGGTGCCGTTGTGGTGCTCGGTGATGCCCAGCGTCCAGCACAACTGCGCCCGTTCGGCGGTGGCGTACGCATGTGCCAGCTCCCGGATCGCGGCCGCCGGAACTCCCGTCACCTTCTCCGCCGCCGAGAGAGTCCATGGCTCCACCAGTTCGGCGTACTCCGCGAAGCCTGTCGTGGCGCGCTCCACGAACGACCGGTTCACCAGCCCCGCGTGGATGATCTCCCGCCCCATCGCGTGGGCCAGCGGGATGTCAGTCCCCACATTCAGGCCGAGCCAGCCCTCCGCCCACTCGGCGGTCGAGGTGCGGCGCGGATCGACGGCGTACATGCGCGCGCCGTTCCTGATGCCCTTCAGGACGTGGTGGAAGAAGATCGGGTGAGCCAAGCGTGCGTTGGAGCCCCACATCAGGATGAGGTCGGTGTGTTCGACCTCTTCGTACGACGAGGTGCCGCCGCCGGAGCCGAAAGCGGCCGAGAGGCCGGCGACGCTCGGCGCGTGACACGTCCGGTTGCACGAGTCGACGTTGTTGGTGCCCATGACCACCCGCGTGAACTTCTGGGCTACGTAGTTCATCTCATTGGTCGCGCGGGCGCAGGACAGCATGGCGAAGGCGTCCGGGCCGTACGTGTCCGTCGCCCGCCGGAAACCGGCCGCCGCCCGCTCCAGCGCTTCTTCCCAAGTCGCCTGCCGCAGCGTGCCGTTGGAGTCACGTACCAGCGGGTGAGTCAGCCGGGTGTACTGCTTCGGTTGCCTGTCCTTCTTCTTCACTGTGCGCTCCCGGTTGAGGTGGGGGAGGGGGTGGTGGGGGAGGAGGTGGTGGCCAGCAGATCCGCCAGCGCGTGCACCGCCCGCAGCGTCGGTACGTCCGTGCCGGTCAGGCGGGCGAGTTCTACGACGGCGGCCAGCAGCACGTCGAGTTCGAGCGGCTTGCCCTTCTCCAGGTCCTGGAGGGTGGACGTCTTGTGGTCGCCGACGCGCTCGGCGCCCGCGATGCGCCGCTCCACGGAGATCTCGGGGTGGCAGCCGACGGCGGCCGCGACCTCCAGCGTTTCGCGCATCATCGACTCGACCAGTGCGCGGGTGTCCGGATGGCGGCAGATCTGCCCCATGGTGGCCCTGGCCAGCGCGCTGATGGGGTTGAAGGAGATGTTGCCGAGCAGCTTGATCCAGATGTCGTTGCGGAGGTCCGGCTCGACCGGGCATTTCAGGCCGCCCGCCCGCATCGCCTCGCTGAAGTCCAGGCAGCGGCGCGATACGTCCCGGCCCGGCTCGCCGATCGAGAAGCGGGTGCCTTCCAGGTGCCGTACGACGCCGGGTGCCTCCAGCTCGGTCGCGGCGTACACGACGCATCCGATGGCGCGCGCCGGCGGCAGGGTCGCGCTGACCGCGCCCGCCGGGTCGACGCTCTCGATGCGGCGGCCGGTGTACGGGCCCGGCAGGCCGTGGAAGTACCACCAGGGGATGCCGTTCTGGGCGGCGATCACCGCCGTACGGTCGTGCAGGAGGGGGTGGACGAGGGGGCCGGACGCCGCGTACGAGTTGGCCTTGAGGCCGAGGAAGACGTAGTCGACGGGCCCGACCTCTGCGGGGTCGTCGGTCGCGGCGGGCCGCGCGGTGAAGTCGCCGCGCGGGCTGAGGACGCGTACGCCGTCACGGCGCATGGCCGTGAGGTGTGCGCCGCGGGCGATCAGGTGGACCTCGGCGCCCGCGCGGTGGAGCGCGGCCCCGACATACGCGCCGATTGCTCCGGCGCCGACAACTGCGACTTTCACGGGGCTCTCCGATCGGTGAGGGACCGAGTAAGGGGGAGCGGGGAGGGTGCGGGACCGGACTGTTAGAGTCGACAGAATATTGTCTACAGTATGCCTTTAGGGGGGTCAAGGGTCGCCGTCAGCAAGAAGCTCCAAAGAGTCGGGGGCGAATCCTGTCGAATCACATGCCGTCGTACTGGTGAGTCGCAAAGAAGACTGGACCGTTCCGACTGTCCGCAAAGAGGGGTGGAACCGCCAATGACCGGCTCACGAGTCGTCGCGCTCGGGCACTATCAGCCTGCCAAGGTGCTCACGAACGACGATCTGGCAGCCATGGTCGACACCAGTGACGAGTGGATCACCAGCCGCGTCGGCATCAGGACGCGCCACGTCGCGGGCCCCGACGAGCCCGTGGACGAGCTGGCCGCGCACGCCGGAGCCAAGGCTCTGGCCGCGGCGGGTCTCACGCCCGCCGACATCGACCTCGTCCTGGTCGCCACTTCCACCGCGATCAACCGCTCCCCGAACATGGCCGCCCGCGTCGCGGCCCGCCTCGGCATGGGCTCACCCGCCGTGATGGACCTCAACGTCGTCTGCTCGGGCTTCACCCACGCACTCGCCACGGCCGACCATGCCATACGCGCCGGATCGGCCACCCGCGCCCTGGTCATCGGCGCCGACAAGATGGCCGAGATCGCCGACTGGACCGACCGCACCACCTGCGTGCTCGTCGGCGACGGCGCCGGCGCGGCGGTCGTCGAGGCCTGTGCCGACGACGAGGAGCCGGGGATCGGGCCGGTGCTGTGGGGCTCGGTGCCGGAGATGGGGCACGCCGTACGGATCGAGGGCACGCCCCCGCGCTTCGCCCAGGAGGGCCAGTCCGTCTACCGCTGGGCCACCACCCAGCTGCCGCCCATCGCGCGCAACGTGTGCGAGCGGGCCGGCGTGACGCCGGAGGAGCTGGCGGCGGTCGTCCTGCACCAGGCGAACCTGCGGATCATCGAGCCCGTCGCGCAGAAGATCGGCGCGGTGAACGCGGTGATCGCCCGCGATGTCGTCGACTCGGGCAACACCTCGGCGGCCAGCATCCCGATGGCTCTGTCCAAGCTGGTCGAGCGCGGCGAGATCGAATCCGGCGCGCCGGTGCTGCTCTTCGGCTTCGGAGGCAACCTGTCGTACGCGGGCCAGGTCATCCGCTGTCCTTGACGTCTTCCTGACCGTCTCCATGGAATGGTGACTGGGCCTCGGTGGTGTCGCGCCGGGGCCCAGACTTGTGCCGCGGATGCGCTCGGTAGACTGTAGACGATAGCCAATTAGCGTTGGCGACGCTCGCCGATGTTGGCCCGAAGGGGGACACCGCGATGTTGTCCGCAGGACTGCCGCAAGGGACCGTACCCAAGCTGGAGAGGCCCGGACCGCTCCGCGAGCGCGTGTACGAGGCGCTGCTCGAACTCATCACCACCCGGGCCCTGCGGCCCGGCCAGCACCTGGTCGAGAGCGAGCTCGCCGGGCACCTCGGTGTGTCCAGGCAGCCCGTGCGCGAGGCGTTGCAGCGGCTCAATACCGAGGGGTGGGTCGATCTGCGGCCGGCGCAGGGCGCCTTCGTGCACGAGCCGACCGAGGAAGAGGCCGACCAGCTGCTCTCGGTGCGTACGCTCCTGGAGGCGGAGGCGGCCAGGCTCGCCGCCGCCAACGCCGGGTCCGCGGGGATCGCCGCGCTCGAAGAGGTGTGCGCGAAGGGCGAGCAGGCCGTCGCGGACGACGACGTGGACCTCGCCGTGTCGCTCAACGCCCAATTCCACTCCAAGGTCATGGAGTTGGCCGGCAACGTCGTCCTCGCCGAACTGGCGGCGCAGGTGGGCCGGCGGGTCCGCTGGTACTACACGCCGGTCGCCCGGCAGCGCGGTAAGCAGTCCTGGGTCGAGCACCGCGCGCTGATCGCGGCGATCTCGGACCGCGACGAGCAGCGGGCCACCGAGATCATGCGCGCCCACACGGAGCACACCCGCACCACCTACCATCAGCGCGTGGCGTAGGGCGCGCCGCACCACGCCCCCACCAGCAACTCCCCAAGGATGGAAACAGCCCCATGCTATTGATGATCCTCATTGGTGCGGTCGTCGTGGGCCTGGTAGTCCTCGGCGTCGTCGTCGCCGTGGTCGCGAGCCGACGCAACCGTCAGGGCGCGGGCCCGGCCCCGGCCCCCGTCCCGGGCGGTTACCCGTACCAGCCCGGGTACCAGGCCCCCAACCAGCCCGGATACCAGGCCCCGCATCAGCCCCCGTACCAGCCGCTGCCGCAAGGCCAGGTGTATCCCACCCCTCCGCCGAACCAGCCCCCGCACACCCCCAACCCGTACACCCAACAGCCTCCCGTCCAGGGGCAGTAGGCACCTCTGCTCCGAACGCGCCCGGCCCTCCCACGGCCGGGCGCGTTCGGCATTTCAGCAGCAGGGCGTTCTTTGTCCTCGCTGTGGAGAAAGTTGTAGTGGATTCCTGCGCAACTTCTTCCCAGTCCCGGCAGCCGCTGCTACGTTCCCCTCCAAAGCCCGGCAAGAACGGCCGACGAGGCAGGGAGGGGCACGTGAGACGGATGACGGCTCGACCCGCGAACGCGCATCAGGCGCGACTGCTCCGCCTCCTGCGCGACGGCGGACCCAACTCCCGCGCCCAGCTGGGCGATCAGATCGATCTCTCCCGTTCCAAACTCGCTGTCGAGGTCGACCGGCTGCTCGACACGGGTCTGGTCGTCGCCGACGGCCTCGCCGCCTCGCGCGGCGGCCGCCGCTCGCACAACATCCGGCTCGCGCCCGCCCTGCGCTTCCTCGGCATCGACATCGGCGCCACCTCGATCGACGTGGCCGTCACCAACGCGGAGCTGGAGGTACTCGGTCACCTCAACCACCCCATGGACGTACGGGAAGGCCCGGTCGCGGTCTTCGAGCAGGCGCTCGCACTCGCCGCCAAGCTCAAGGCGTCCGGCCTCGCCGAGGGTTTCGACGGGGCGGGGATAGGGGTGCCGGGCCCGGTCCGCTTCCCCGAGGGTGTGCCGGTCGCGCCGCCGATCATGCCGGGCTGGGACGGCTTTCCCGTACGGGAGGCGCTCAGCCAGGAGCTGGGCTGCCCCGTCATGGTCGACAACGACGTGAACCTGATGGCCATGGGGGAGCAGCACGCGGGCGTGGCGCGCTCGGTGGGCGACTTCCTCTGCGTCAAGATCGGCACCGGCATCGGCTGCGGCATAGTCGTCGGCGGCGAGGTCTACCGGGGTACGACCGGCAGCGCCGGCGACATCGGCCACATCCAGGTCGAACCGGAAGGCCGCGCCTGCGCCTGCGGCAACAAGGGTTGCCTGGAAGCCCACTTCAGCGGCGCCGCGCTCGCCCGCGACGCCGAGGACGCGGCCCGCTCCGGCCGCTCACCCGAACTGGCCGCGCGGCTCGAAGCGGCCGGACGGCTCACGGCCGCCGACGTAGCGGCGGCGGCTGCCGCCGGCGACGCCACCTCGCTCGACCTCATCCGCGAGGGCGGCAACCGCGTCGGCCAGGTCATCGCCGGACTCGTCAGCTTCTTCAACCCCGGGCTCGTGGTGATCGGCGGCGGGGTGACCGGCCTCGGCCACACCCTGCTCGCCAGCGTCCGCACCCAGGTCTACCGCCAGTCGCTGCCGCTCGCGACCGGCAACCTGCCCATCGTCCTGGGCGAGTTGGGGCCCGCCGCCGGCGTGATCGGCGCGGCCAGGCTCATCAGCGACCACCTGTTCTCGCCTGCCTGACCCCGGCCGGCGCACGTACGACCCGTACCGCTCCGTACGCAACACAGCTCCACCGCACAAGGCCGGCTTCGCCGTGCCCAGCTTTGCCCTGCCCTGCCCTGCTCGCTCACCGGCCGCCGCACCAGCCGAGGGGAACCGTCATGGCACCACCGCAAGCAGCACCACCGCAAGCAGCACCACCGCACGCAGCTCCACCCCTTCTTCTCACGATGTCCGGCATCACCAAGTCCTTCCCCGGCGTCCGCGCCCTCGACGGCGTAGACCTGGAGGTCCAGGCGGGCGAAGTCCACTGCCTGCTCGGCCAGAACGGCGCCGGAAAGTCCACCCTCATCAAGGTGCTCGCGGGCGTACACCAGCCCGACGGCGGCCGGATCACCTGGCAGGGCGCCACGGTCGCCCTCAAATCGCCCATCGCCGCCATGCGCCTCGGCATCGCCACCATCTACCAGGAACTCGACCTGGTGCAGGGCCTGTCGGTGGCCGAGAACATCTTCCTCGGCCACGAGCCGACCACCGCCGGCTTTGTCGTACGCGGCAGGGAGGCCCGCGCGTCCGCGACCGCCCTGCTGAAGCGGCTCGGGCACCCCGAGATCGACTCCGCAAGCCTGGTCGGTACGCTCTCCGCCGCCCAGCAGCAGATCGTCTCCATGGCGCGGGCCCTCTCCCACGACGTACGCCTCATCGTGATGGACGAGCCGTCCGCCGCCCTCGACCCGGACGAGGTCGACAACCTCTTCCGTATCGTCGCCGGGCTCACGGCGGACGGCGTCGCCGTCGTCTACATCTCCCACCGGCTCGAAGAGATCCGCCGCATCGGTGACCGCGTGACCGTACTCAAGGACGGACGCGCGGTCGCGGTCGGACTGCCCGCCAAGAGCACCCCGACACGTGACGTCGTCGCGCTGATGACCGGGCGAGATGTGGAGTACGTCTTTCCCGAGCGCCGCGTGGAAGACGCTTCGGCCGCCGAGCCCGTGCTCAGGGTCGAAGGGCTCGCCCGGGAAGGGGAGTTCGCGGCGCTCGATCTCGACATCCGGCCCGGTGAGATCGTCGGCCTCGCCGGTCTCGTCGGCTCCGGCCGCTCCGAAGTCCTGGAGACGATCTACGGGGCGCGCAAACCCACCGCCGGGCGCGTCCTCGTCGACGGGCAGCCCCTGCGCCCCGGCAGCGTCCGCGCCGCCGTCCGCGCTGGCATCGGCCTCGCCCCCGAAGAGCGCAAGGCCCAGGGCCTGTTGATGCTCGAATCCGTCACCCGCAACGTGTCCGTGTCGACCCTGTCCCGCTTCTCGCGCGGCGGCTGGCTCGACCGTACGGCCGAACGCAAGGCCGCCCGGGCCGCCACCCGCGAACTGTCCCTGCGGCCCGACAACCCCGACGCCCGCATCCGCACCCTCTCCGGTGGCAACCAGCAAAAGGCCGTACTCGCCCGCTGGTTGCTGCGCGGCTGCCGCGTCCTGCTGCTCGACGAGCCGACGCGCGGCGTCGACGTCGGGGCGCGCGCCGAGCTGTACGCCGTGATCCGCAGGCTGGCCGACGAAGGCCTCGCCGTACTTCTCGTATCCAGCGAAGTCCCGGAAGTCCTGGGCCTCGCCGACCGGGTGCTGGTGCTCAGGGAAGGGCGCGTCGTCCACACGGCGCCCGCCCGGGAGCTCGACGAGCACCGCGTACTCGACCTCGTGATGGAAGGAAGCCCGACGCCATGACGCAGCCTGTCTCACCGGAGCGGCAACAGCATCAGCAGGACGGTCCGGCCGTCACCACGGCCAAGTCGCCCACGGAGCAGCCGGGTTCGCGCAGGCTCGGGCTGCGCCTCGACGTACGCAACGTGTCGCTGCTCGGCGTACTGGCCGTCCTCGTCGCGGTCGGTGGCTTCACGAAACCCGAGCAGTTCCTGGACAGCAGCAACCTCCAGCTCGTCCTCACCCAGGCCTCCGTCATCGGGGTCGTCACCGTCGGCATGACCTTCGTCATCACCAGCGGCGGCATCGACCTGTCGGTCGGCGCGATCGTGGCGCTCGCCTCGGTGTGGGCGACGACGCTCGCGACCCAGGAGTACGGCTTCGCGGGCATCCTCTTCACGGCGGTGGTCGTCGGCCTGGCCTGCGGACTCGTCAACGGGCTGCTCATCGCGTACGGCGGGATGGTGCCGTTCATCGCGACGCTCGCCATGCTGGCCTCGGCCCGCGGACTCGCGCTCCAGATCACCGACGGCAAGACGCAGATCGTCACCGTCGAATCCGTACTCGACCTCGGCATCCCGGACTCGTACGTCCTCGGCATTCCGCCACTGGTCCTGGTCTTCGCGGTCGTCACCGTCGTCGGCTGGCTGTTGCTCAACCGCACCACCTTCGGGCGGCGTACGGTCGCGGTCGGCGGCAACGCGGAAGCGGCCAGGCTCGCCGGCATCGACGTACGCCGCCAGCGCCTCTACCTCTACCTGCTGTCCGGACTGTGCTGCGGAATCGCGGCCTTCCTGCTGATCATCCTGTCGGGGTCCGGCCAGAACACGAACGGCAACCTCTACGAACTCGACGCCATCGCCGCGGCGATCATCGGCGGGACGCTGCTCAGCGGCGGGCGGGGCACGATCGTCGGCTCCGTACTCGGTGTCCTCGTCTTCACCACGATCACCAACATCTTCGCGCTCAACAACCTGCAGAGCGACGTACAGCAGATCGCCAAGGGCGCGATCATCGTCGCCGCCGTATTGGTCCAGCGCCGAACGGCGCGCGACGGCGAGGCCTGACCTCGCACCGCTTCTCTCCCACACGTTTGTACGTCCTGACCTGAAGGGTTGGAACCGCCATGCCAGAAACCAGTCGCAGAGGGCTGCTCTTCGGCACCGCAGCCGTCTCCGCGGGCGCCCTGCTCACCGCCTGCACCAGCAACGAGCCCAAGGAGAAGGCACCGGCCGCCAACAGCGAGCCGGCCGCCGCCGACGACAAGCCCGGCAAGAAGGTCACCATCGGGTTCGCGGGCCCGCAGGCCGACCACGGCTGGCTCAACGCCATCAACGAGAACGCCAAGTCGCGCGCCGAGAAGTACTCCGAGGTGACGTTGGAAATCACCGAGGGGTCGAACGACACCGCGGCGCAGATCGGCCAGGTCCAGACGCTGATCAACAAGAAGGTCGACGTACTGGTGATCCTGCCGGCCGACGGCAAGGCGCTCACCCAGGTCGGCCTCCAGGCGATGAAGGCGGGCATCCCCGTCATCAACCTGGACCGCATCTTCGCCTCGCCGCAGGCCTACCGCTGCTGGATCGGCGGCGACAACTACGGCATGGGCCTCAACGCCGGCAACTACATCGGCGAGCAGCTCAAGGACAAGCCGAACGCCAAGGTCGTGGAGCTCGCCGGGCTCGACAACCTGGAGCTGACCAAGCAGCGCAGCCAGGGCTTCGCGGACGCCCTCAAGAACTACCCCAACGTCAAGCGTGTCGCCCGGCAGGCCGCCGACTTCACCGTCGAGTCGGGCCAGGCGAAGATGGCGCAACTGCTCCAGGCGCAGAAGCAGTTCGACGCGCTGTGGAACCACGACGACGACCAGGGCGTGGGCGCCCTGCGCGCCATCCAGCAGGCCGGGCGCGACGACTTCCTGATGGTCGGCGGGGCGGGGGCCAAGGCCGCGATGGACGCCATCAAGGCGGACAACAGCGTGCTGAAGGCCACTGTCCTCTATCCGCCGACCATGGCCGCCTCGGCCATCGACCTGGCGCGGGCGCTCGGCCAGGGCAAGGGCGTGGGAGGAATGTCCGAGCTGGAGATCCCGGCCTCGATCACCCTCTACTCGGCCGTCGTCACCAAGGACAACGTCGACGAGTACCTGCCGACGGGCTTCAGCTGATCGGGCCGCCCGCCCGCCCCCACCGTGCGAGTGACCAGTTCGACGAGGAGGAATCCGTATGGCCCGCAAGGAAGAGACGGAGACGGCGACGGAGACAGGTGCGGAGGCGGTGGCCGACGCCCCGCCGACGCTCGGTGTCGGCATGGTCGGATACGCGTTCATGGGAGCTGCCCACTCACAGGGCTGGCGCACCGCGGGCCGCGTCTTCGACCTGCCGGCGCGGCCGGTCCTCGCGGCCGTCTGCGGACGCGACCGTACGGCCGTACGTGCGGCGGCGGACCAGCACGGGTGGGCCGCGGCGGAGACCGACTGGCGGGATCTGATCGCCCGCGACGACGTGCAGATCGTCGACATCTGCACGCCGGGGGACAGTCACGCGGAGATAGCCATCGCCGCGCTGGAGGCGGGAAAGCACGTGCTCTGCGAAAAGCCGCTGGCCAACTCGGTCGCCGAGGCGGAGGCCATGACGGCCGCCGCCGAGCGTGCGCGCGGCCGGGGTCAGGTAGCGATGGTGGGCTTCAACTACCGCCGGGTGCCGGCCATGACGTACGCCCGTCGGCTGATCGGGGAGGGGCGGCTGGGGGCGCTGAGGCACGTACGGGTCACGTACCTCCAGGACTGGCTCGTCGACCCGGAGTTCCCGCTGACCTGGCGGCTTCAGCGGGAGTACGCGGGCTCGGGCGCGCTCGGCGACCTGGGCGCGCACATCGTGGACCTCGCGCAGTACCTGGCGGGGGAGCCGCTGGTGGGGGTTTCGGCCATGACGGAGACGTTCGTACGGTCGAGGCCGCTGCCGGCGGGCGCGACGGCGGGGCTTTCGGGGGCCGGGGGCTCTGAACGGGGAGCGGTGACGGTCGACGACGCGGCGCTCTTCACCGGACGGCTCGCCTCGGGCGCGCTGGCTTCCTTCGAGGCGACCCGTACGGCGGCGGGCCGCAAAAACTCGCTGCGCATCGAACTCAACGGCGAGCGCGGCTCACTGGCCTTCGACCTGGAGCGCCTCAACGAACTGTCCTTCCACGACCACACCGAGCCGGCCGTCTCCTCCGGCTTCCGGCGGATCCTGGTGACCGAGCCCGGCCATCCGTACCTGGAGGCGTGGTGGCCGCCCGGCCACGCCCTGGGTTACGAGCACACCTTCGTCCACCAGGCCCGCGACTTGCTGCACGCCATCGCCACCGGGACCTCGCCGGAGCCGTCGTTCGCGGACGGGCTGCAGGTGCAGCGGGTGCTGGCGGCGGTGGAGGAGAGCGCCGAGAAGAACGCGATCTACACGCCCGTACTCCCGCTTCCGTAGGAGGTCGTTTCCGTATGCCACGTCCATTCACGCTCTTCACCGGCCAGTGGGCCGATCTGCCGCTGGAGGAGGTCTGCCGACTGGCCCGCGACTTCGGTTACGACGGCCTCGAACTCGCCTGCTGGGGCGATCATTTCGAGGTCGACAAGGCGCTGAGCGAACCCGGCTATCTGGAGGGCCGGCATCAGCTGCTCGACAAGTACGGCCTGAAGTGCTGGGCGATCTCCAACCACCTGGTCGGCCAGGCGGTCTGCGACGCCCCGATCGACGAACGGCACCAGGCCATCCTCCCGTCGCGGATCTGGGGTGACGGCGAGCCCGAGGGCGTACGGCAGCGGGCGGCGGCCGAGATGGCCGACACGGCCAGGGCGGCGGCGGCCTTCGGCGTCCGTACGGTCATCGGCTTCACCGGGTCGTCGATCTGGCACCTGGTGGCGATGTTCCCGCCCGTACCGCCGCACATGATCGAGCGGGGTTACGAGGACTTCGCCGAGCGCTGGAACCCGATTCTGGACGTCTTCGACGCGGAGGGCGTGCGCTTCGCGCACGAGGTGCACCCGAGCGAGATCGCGTACGACTACTGGACCACGCACAGGGCCCTGGAGGCTGTAGGTCATCGCCAGGCCTTCGGCCTCAACTTCGACCCCAGCCACTTCGTGTGGCAGGACCTGGACCCGGTGGGTTTCCTGTACGACTTCCGGGACCGGATCTACCACGTGGACTGCAAGGAGGCTCGCAAGCGGCTCGACGGCCGCAACGGCCGGCTCGGCTCGCACCTGCCGTGGGGGGATCCGCGGCGGGGGTGGGACTTCGTGTCGGCCGGACACGGTGACGTGCCGTGGGAGGACGTATTCCGGATGCTGCGCTCGATCGGGTACGAGGGCCCGGTGTCGGTGGAGTGGGAGGACGCGGGGATGGACCGCCTCACCGGCGCCCCGGAAGCGCTGGCCACGCTGAAGCGGTACGACTTCGACCCACCGAGCGCGTCGTTCGACGCGGCGTTCGGGGGCGCGGACTAGGAGCTGGGGCGCTGCCCCAGACCCCGCTCCTCAAACGCCGGAGAGGCTGGGTGGTGCGGCCGAATCCAGCCCGTCCGGCGTTTGAGGACACGCCCGTAGGGCGTTCGGGGTCTGGGGCTTGCCCCAGTTCGGGAAGGGGCGGGGTGGGGAAAAGCCCCGCAGGGCAGCCCGGCGATCGCACCGCCGCCGGGGCGGTCCCCGCTGCCCGGACGCCCCTTTGTCCTGCGGCGGGAGAAAGTTCAACTTACCTGCCGCGCAAGCCCTTTCCGTTCCGGACGAACGCGGCTACCGTCCCTGAGGTGTACAGGACATGACTCCGGTTCCGGCGTGACGGCGCACTCCGGTTCCGGTTCCCGAAAAGAGAGCTTCCCGCCCGGCGTTGGTGCAGGACGAGCACCGCCCGGCCCACTCCCGGAGGACACTCGTGCACAGGAAACTGCTCAGAGCCGGATCGGCCCGCAAGGCCCTCGCACTCCTCACCGGCAGCCTCCTCGCCGCCACTTCACTCACCCTCTCCACCCCTGCCACCGCCGCCGATCCACCGGTGGCACCCGTCGCCGCCGAGGACTTCCAGCAGGTCACCCTCGCCAAGGGCGAGCCCGAGACGGGCGAGCCCATGTCGCTCGCCGTGCTTCCCGACCGCAGCGTCCTGCACACCTCCCGCGACGGCGAACTCCGCATGACCGACAGCGCCGGCAACACCCGCGTCGTCGGCACGATCCCGGTCTACTCGCACGACGAAGAAGGCCTCCAGGGCATCGGCATAGACCCGAAGTTCAGCGAGAATCGGCGGATCTACCTCTACTACGCACCCCCGCTGGACACGCCCGCAGGCGACGCTCCCAACGAAGGCACCGCCGCCGACTTCGCCAAGTTCGACGGCGTCAACCGGCTCTCACGCTTCGTACTCAAGGCCGACGGCACCCTCGACAACGCCAGCGAGAAGAAGATCCTCGACGTACCCGCCACCCGCGGCATCTGCTGCCACGTCGGCGGCGACATCGACTTCGACGCGCAGGGCAACCTCTACCTCTCGACCGGCGACGACTCCAACCCCTTTGCCTCCGACGGCTTCACCCCCATCGACGAACGTCCGAACCGCAACCCGGCGTACGACGCACGCCGCACCTCCGGCAACACGAACGATCTGCGCGGGAAGATCCTCCGTATCAAGGTGAACGAGGACGCCTCCTACACGGTTCCCGAAGGCAACCTCTTCGCCCCCGGCACCGCCAAGACCCGCCCCGAGATCTACGCCATGGGCTTCCGCAACCCCTTCCGCTTCAGCGTCGACAAGCCCACCGGCGTGCTGTACGTCGGCGACTACGGCCCCGACGCCGGCGCGGCCGACCCCGCGCGCGGCCCGGCGGGACAGGTGGAGTTCGCCCGCGTCACCAAGCCCGGCAACTTCGGCTGGCCGTTCTGTACCGGTAAGAACGACGCGTACGTCGACTACGACTTCGCGACGAAGGAGTCCGGCGCCAAGTTCGACTGCGCCGCCCCCAAGAACACCTCACCCCACAACACCGGCCTGACCGACCTGCCGCCCTCCCAAGAGGCCTGGATCCCGTACGACGGCGGCTCGCTCCCCGAGTTCGGCACCGGCTCGGAGTCCCCGATGGGCGGCCCGGTCTACCGGTACGACGCCAGCCTCGACTCCCCGGTGAAGTTCCCCGAGGCGTACGACGGCGACTTCTTCGCGGGCGAGTTCGGCCGGCGCTGGATCAAGCGCATCGAGCAGGACGCCAACGGCGCCGTACAGTCCATCAACCCCGTGCCGTGGACCGGAACCCAGGTCATGGACTCGGCCTTCGGCCCCGACGGCGCCCTGTACGTACTCGACTACGGCACCGCCTGGTTCGGCGGCAACGAGCACTCCGGTCTCTACCGCATCGAGAACGCCACCGACGGCCACTCACCGGTCGCGGAAGCCGCAGCCGACAAGACATCGGGCCAGGCCCCGCTGCGCGTGAAGTT
Organism: Streptomyces sp. NPDC002994; assembly: GCF_040611155.1. NCBI lineage: Bacteria > Bacillati > Actinomycetota > Actinomycetes > Kitasatosporales > Streptomycetaceae > Streptomyces > Streptomyces sp. NPDC002994. The sequence continues at coordinate 58,947 of NZ_JBEXNQ010000014.1, read as the reverse complement.
CTCCTCCGCAGGCACCGCCGACTCCGACGGCGACGCGCTCACCTACTCCTGGACGTTCGGTGACGGCGGAAAGTCGACCGCCGCCAACCCGACCTACACGTACAAGAAGAACGGCACGTACACCGCGACCGTCACCGCCAAGGACACCACCGGGCGGACCGGCTCGGCGAGCGTACAGATCGTCGTCGGCAACACCGCGCCCAAGGTGACGCTGGAACTGCCCGGTGACGGCCAGCTGTTCAACTTCGGGGACGACGTTCCCTTCAAGGTGAAGGTCACCGACCCGGAGGACGGCACGGTCGACTGCGCCAAGGTCAAGGTGACGTACATCCTCGGCCACGACAGCCATGGCCACCCGATCACTTCCGCCAACGGCTGCACCGGCACCATCAAGACCCCCGCCGACAGCAGCCACGACCCCAACGCCAACATCTTCGCGGTCTTCGACGCCGAGTACACGGACGGCGGAGGCGGCGGCCAGGCCCCGCTGACGACCCACGCCCAGAAGGTGCTCCAGCCCAAGCAGCGCCAGGCCGAGCACTACTCCACCCAGAGCGGCGTAGCCCCGCAGAGCAAGCCGACCGCGCACGGCGGCAAGACCGTCGGCGACATCAGTAATGGCGACTGGATCGCCTTCAAGCCGTACCGCGTCGGCGACGCCACTTCACTCACCGCACGCGTCTCGTCGGGCGGAGCGGGCGGCACCCTCGAAGTCCGTACGGGATCACCGGACGGCAGGCTGATCGGCTCCACCGTCGTCCCCGTGACCGGCGGCTGGGACGTCTTCCAGAACGTCACCACCACCATCAAGCGGCCCCCGGCCGGCACCACCACCCTCTACCTGGTCTTCAAGGGCGGCGCCGGAGCGCTCTACGACATCGACGACTTCACCTTCTCCACGGCGAAGAGCGACGCCACCCCCAAGAAGCGGGTCCTGGTCTTCTCCAAGACCGCCGGTTTCCGCCACGACTCCATCGGAGCGGGCATCACCGCACTCAAGGAACTCGGCGCGGAGCGCGGCCTCGCCGTCGACGCCACCGAGGAACCGAAGCAGTTCACACCGGAGAACCTCGCGCGCTACGACGCGGTCGCGTTCCTTTCGACGACCGGTGACGTCCTGAACACCAACCAGCAGACGGTCTTCGAGCAGTACGTCGCCGACGGAGGCGGCTACCTGGGCATCCACGCGGCCGCCGACACCGAGTACGACTGGAAGTTCTACGGCGGACTCGTCGGCGCGTACTTCCACTCGCACCCGCAGATCCAGCCGGCGACCGTACGCGTCGAGGACCACGACCACCCGTCGACCGCGCACCTGGACACCAGCTGGCAGCGCACCGACGAGTGGTACAACTACCGCACCAACCCGCGTGAGCAGGCCCGCGTCCTGGCCACCCTCGACGAGACCAGCTACACCGGCGGGAACATGAAGGGCGACCACCCGATCGCCTGGTGCCAGCCGTACGAGGGCGGGCGCTCCTTCTACACGGGCGGCGGCCACACCAAGGAGTCGTACGCCGAACCGGCCTTCCGCAAGCACCTGCTGGGCGGAATGCTGTATGCCACCGGAATCGCCAAGGCCGACTGCACGCCCTCCAAGGGCTACCGGTCGATCTTCAACGGCGAGACCCTCGACGGATGGAAGCAGGCAGGCCCCGGTTCCTTCGAAGTCAAGGACCGCACGCTCAACTCCGTCGGCGGCATGGGCCTGCTCTGGCACCAGGCCAAGGAACTGAAGTCATACTCCCTGAAGCTCGACTGGAAGATGGCCGGTGACGACAACTCCGGGATCTTCGTGGGCTTCCCGGCCTCCGACGACCCGTGGTCGGCCGTCAACAAGGGGTACGAGATCCAGATCGACGCGACCGACGCCCCCGACCGCACCACCGGGTCCGTGTACGGCTTCAAGGCGGCGAACATCACCGCCCGGGACGCCGCACTCAACCCGCCGGGGGAGTGGAACGCGTACGAGATCAGGGTCGAGGGAGAACGGCTCCGGGTCTTCCTCAACGGTGTGAAGATCAACGACTTCACGAACACCGACCCCGCCCGCAGCCTGGCCCAGGGCCACATCGGCATCCAGAACCACGGCGCCGACGACCAGGTTTCCTTCCGCAACATCAAGGTCAAGGACCTGCCCGCAGGCTCCTAGGGCCAACACCACCAGGACCGGCGGCGGGCGGGAGCACGCCGAGCCCCCGCCCGCCGTCCTCTGGTCTGTACATGCCCGTCTCTACAGGGAGGCAGCCCGTGACGACCACGATCCATTCCGAAGACACGAGGGCGACGCACACGGCACGGACCGGAGTGTGGTTCGTCGGAGCGCGCGGCTCCGTCGCCACGACCGCCGTAGCCGGCTGTGCGGCCCTCAGCGCGGGCCTCCACGCGCCGGACGGCATGGTCACCGAGACCCCGCCGTTCGCCGGGAGCGGCCTGGCGCCGCTCTCCTCGCTGGTCTTCGGCGGACACGACACGGTGAGCTGCCCCCTGCCCAAACGGGCCGAGGAACTGGAGGCGGGCGGCGTCCTGCCGCACGGCCTGTCCTCGGCGGTACGAAGCGAACTGGCGGCGGCGGACCGCGAGATCAGGACCGGCGGCCCACTGCCGGGTGACACACGCGGCGACGAGGAACTCATCGACGCATTCGCCGCGCACCTGCTGGACTTCGCGCGCCGGCAGCGCCTCGACCGGGTGGTGGTCGTCAACGTCGCATCGACAGAACCCGCACCCGAAGACCTCCACTCCCTCCCGCCCAGCTCCCTCTACGCGGCGGCGGCGCTGCGGGCCGGCTGCCCGTACGTCAACTTCACCCCCTCCACCGGGCTGCGCGCACCGGCCCTCCAGGACGCCGTCGCGGCCAGCGGCCTTCCCCACGCGGGACGCGACGGCAAGACGGGCCAGACGCTGCTCCGTTCCGTGCTCGCCCCGATGTTCGTGCAGCGCGCCCTGTCCGTACGGGCATGGTCGGGTACGAATCTCCTCGGCGGCGGGGACGGAGCAGCGCTGGCCGACCCGGCTGCCGCGGCGGCGAAGAACGCGGGCAAGAACCGCGTCCTGACGGACACCCTCGGCGCGCTTCCCGAGGGCGACGTCCACATCGACGACGTACCGGCGCTCGGTGACTGGAAGACGGCGTGGGACCACATCGCCTTCGACGGCTTCCTGGGCTCACGGATGACGCTCCAGACGACGTGGCAGGGCTGCGACTCGGCGCTCGCGGCGCCGCTGGTTCTCGACCTGGCCCGGCTGCTGGCGCGCGCCCACGAGGTGGGCATCTCGGGCCCGCTCCCGGAGCTCGGCTTCTACTTCAAGGACCCGGACGGCGGCCCGGCGGCGCTGGCGGAACAGTACGAGGCGCTGCTGGCCTTCGGGTCGCGCCTGCGGGAGGCCCGATGACCCCGCCCACCCACCTGATTGCCTGGGCGGAACTCCTCCGTGTGTCCGCCCTGTTCACCGTCCCGGGTGACGCGGTGGCGGGCGCGGCGTCCATCGGCGTACGCGCCAACCGGGGCACGGTCCTGGCGGTCGGGTCCTCCCTGTGCCTGTACGAGGCGGGCATGGCCCTGAACGACTGGGCGGACCGTGCGGAGGACGCGGTGGACCGCCCGCACCGCCCGATCCCGTCGGGCCGCATCACCTCCGGCGCGGCCCTGGCGGCGTCCGCCGCCCTGACGGCGGCGGGCCTCGCCCTGGCGGCAGGGGCGGGTCGCAGGGCTCTGGGGACGGCTACTGCCTTGGCCGCCACGATCTGGGCGTACGACCTCCACCTGAAACACACCCCGGCGGCCCCGGCCGCGATGGCCACGGCCCGCGCCCTGGACCTGCTCCTGGGCGCGACGGCGACGGCGGACGCCCTGCGGGCGTGTCCTCAGTCGCTGCCGGCAACTCCAGCCCGTCCGGCGTTTGAGGACCGGGGTCTGGGGCGGAGCGACAGGTTCGGGCAGGGGCGGGTAGGGGAAAAGCTCCGTAGGACATGCCCCGGTCCCGCGAGGGCAGCGGCCGGCGACTCCGCCGTGCGGAACGCACTGGCCGCCGCAGCGATGCTCGGCGCGCACACCTACGCCGTCACAGCCGTCTCGCGCCGCGAAACCCAGGGCGGCTCAACAGCCGCGCCACTCGCCGCCCTCGCGGCGGCCGCCGTACTGGCCACCCTGGCCGCCCGCAAACGCCCGGCGCCCGCACCCACCCACCACAAAGCGGTCCGCCTCGCCGGCTGGCTGGCGACCCCCGCCACCCTCGCGGCCACCGCCTACTTCCGCACCGCGGCCAAACCCCTCCTCCACGCCGCACTCAACCCTTCCCCACCCCTCACACAGCGCGCCGTCGGCGGCGGGATCCGGGCCATGATCCCGCTGCAGGCCGCGCTCGCGGCGCGCAACGGAGCGGTTGGGGCCGGGGCGGCGCTCATGGGGCTCGTACCCATCGCCCGGAAGCTGTCGCGAAAGGTGAGCCCCACATGAACGCCAGTGCCGCCCCCACCCCCACCCCCATCCGCTTCGGCTACGGCACCAACGGCCTCACCGACCTCCGCCTGGACGACGCCCTCGCCCTCCTCGCCGACCTCGGCTACGACGGCGTCGGCCTCACCCTCGACCACATGCACCTCGACCCCCTCGCCCCCGAACTCTCCGCCCGCACCCGTCAAGTGGGCCGCCGGCTGTCCCAGCTCGGCCTCGCCGTGACCATCGAGACCGGCGCACGGTACGTCCTCGATCCGCGCCGCAAACACGGCCCGTCCCTGCTCGACCCGGACCCGCAAGGCCGCGCCGCCCGCGCCGAGCTGCTCGTCACAGCGGTACGCGTTGCCGCGGACCTCGGAGCCCACGCCGTCCACTGCTTCAGCGGCGTCACCCCGGACGGCACCTCGCCCGACACCGCCTGGCAGCGGCTGACCGAGTCACTCGCCCCCGTCATCGACGCCGCCGCCACCGCCGGCGTACCGCTCGCCGTCGAGCCCGAACCCGGTCACCTCCTCGCCACCCTCGCCGACTTCCACTACCTGCGCCGGATCCTCGGCGACCCCTCTCCCCTCGGCCTCACTCTCGACATCGGCCACTGCCAGTGCCTGGAACCGTCGTCGCCCGCCGACTGCGTACGCGAGGCCGCGCCCTGGCTGCGGCACGTCCAGATCGAGGACATGCGCCGCGGCGTACACGAGCATCTGCCGTTCGGCGACGGCGAGATCGACTTCCCGCCCGTTCTGGACGCACTCGCAGCCACCGGCTACCAGGGCCTGACAGTCGTCGAACTGCCCCGCCACTCGCACGCCGGCCCCGACCTGGCCGAACGCTCCCTCGACTTCCTGCGCAAGGCGACGCGGGCGCTGCCCACCGAACCGGCCGTCCCGGCAGGAGGCGCCCGATGCTGACCGAACTGACCAACGGCGCCCCTCCCTCCGCCCTTCAGGCCGCACTCGAACAACAGCTCACCGGAGCGGCCCGCGCCTGGCTCCACGAGGCCCTGGCCGAGGCGGAAGCGGAGGCGGTGGCGGTCGCGAAGGAGAAGCCGAAGGCCGAAGCCCACTCCGCCGAGCCGGCGGACGGCCCCCAGTGGACGCTGCCCTCCTGGGAGATCCGCTTCGCCGAAGCCGGCCGCCACTGCCGTCCGATTCAAGGCACCGAGTCCACCCCGGACCCCCATAGCGCCCAGGACCTGGCCGACACCGCACGCGTCCTCCTCCTGCACGCCGCGCGAGCCGACCACGCCACCATTACCCGGCTCTACACCCACGGCACCGCCGCCGAACGCCGCGCGGTTCTGCTCGCCCTGCCGCATGTGATCGGCACAGCGGCACCCGCCGATTCCGCCCTTCCGCTCGTCGAAGACGCCCTGCGCACCAACGACACCCGCCTCGTCGCCGCCGCAGTCGGCCCGTACGCCGCCGAGCACCTCGACCAGCACGCCTGGCGGCACGCCGTCCTCAAGTGCCTGTTCACCGGCGTACCGGTCGACGTCATCGGCGGCCTGGCCCCGCGCGCCCGCGCCGACAGCGAACTCGCCCGGATGCTCCGCGACTACGCCGCCGAACGCACCGCCGCAGGCCGCCCCGTCCCGGACGATCTCCACCGCGTCCTCGCCCTCACGGCCGTCCCGTACCTCTCGGCCGCCCCCACAGAGGAGTCCTGAGTTCTGATGCGCATCTTCGACCCCCACATCCACATGACATCCCGCACCACCGACGACTACCAGGCGATGTACGCCGCCGGGGTCCGCGCCGTAGTCGAGCCCTCTTTCTGGCTGGGCCAGCCCCGCACCTCGCCCGCCAGCTTCTTCGACTACTTCGACGCCCTCCTCGGCTGGGAGCCCTTCCGCGCCTCCCAGTACGGCATCGCCCACCACTGCACGCTCGCCCTCAACCCCAAAGAGGCGAACGACCCCCGCTGTACCCCCGTTCTCGACGCGCTTCCCCGCTACCTCGTCAAGGACTCCGTCGTCGCCGTCGGCGAGATCGGCTACGACTCCATGACCCCTGCCGAGGACACCGCCCTCGCCGCCCAACTCCAGCTCGCCGCCGACCACGGGCTGCCCGCCCTCGTCCACACCCCGCACCGCGACAAGCTCGCCGGTCTCCACCGCACCGTCGATGTCATCCGCGAATCGAACCTCCCCCCGGACCGCGTCCTCCTCGATCACCTCAATGAGACAACCGTAAAGGCCGCCACTGACAGCGGCTGCTGGCTCGGCTTCTCCATCTACCCCGACACCAAGATGGACGAGGACCGCATGGTCGCCGTCATCAAGGACCACGGCACAGAGAAGGTGCTGGTCAACTCCGCCGCGGACTGGGGAAAGAGCGACCCGCTCAAGACCCGCAAGGTCGGTGACGCCCTGCTCGCCGCAGGCTTCTCCGAGGACGACGTCGACCAGGTCCTGTGGCGAAACCCCGTCGCCTTCTACGGCCTCAGCGGCCGCCTCCACCTCGACGTGTCCGACGCCCCGGAGCCGCTCCACGAGGGCAACTCCATCCTCCGCGGCGGGGAATGAGGGGAGGAGACGCCATGCGCTTCCGCCACCCCGACGGATCCACCGTCCACCTCGCGTACTGCACCAACGTCCACCCCGCCGAGACCCTCGACGGCGTACTCGCCCAGCTCCGCGACCACTGTGAGCCCGTACGCAGACGCCTCGGCCGGGACCGCCTCGGCATCGGCCTGTGGCTCGCGAAGGACGCCGCGCACGCGCTGATCACCGACCCGGCCGCCCTGCGCGGCCTGCGCGGCGAGCTGGAACGGCGGGGCCTGGAGGTCGTCACCCTCAACGGCTTCCCGTACGAAGGGTTCGGCGCCGAAGAGGTCAAGTACCGCGTCTACCGGCCCGACTGGACCGAGCCCGCGCGTCTCGACCACACCACCGACCTCGCCCACCTCCTCGCCGCGCTGCTCCCCGAAGACATCACCGAGGGCACCATCTCCACCCTCCCCATCGCCTGGCGCACCCCCTTCAACACGGCCCGCGCCGACGCCGCCCGCACCGCGCTCACCACGCTCGCCGAACGCCTCGACGCGCTGGAAGAGCTCACCGGCAAGTCCATCCGCATCGGCCTCGAACCCGAGCCGGGCTGCACCGTCGAGACGACCGCCGACGCCATCGCCCCCCTCACGGCCCTGGCCGCCCAGGCCGCCGCGCGCATCGGCATCTGCGTCGACACCTGCCACCTCGCCACCTCCTTCGAGGACCCGGCGACCGCCTTGAGCGCCCTCACCGCAGCCGGCGTCCACATCGCCAAGGCGCAGCTCTCCGCCGCCCTGCACGCCGAACACCCCCACCTCCCCGAAGTACGCGAAGCCCTCGCCGCCTTCGCCGAACCCCGCTTCCTCCACCAGACCCGTACCAGCACGAGCGCAGGCCTGCGAGGCACCGACGACCTCGACGAGGCCCTGACCGGCGCGGTGCTCCCCGACGGCGCCCCCTGGCGCGCCCACTTCCACGTGCCCCTCCACGCCCCGCCCGCCCCGCCGCTCGCCTCGACCCTTCCCGTACTCCAGGACGCGCTCGCCCGCCTCGTCGGCGGCCCGGCGCCGCTGACCCGCCACCTCGAAGTCGAGACGTACACCTGGCAGGCACTCCCGCCCGAGCTGCGACCCCGCAACCGCACGCAGCTCGCCCACGGAATCGCCGCCGAACTCACGCTCGCCCGCGACCTCCTGGTCGACCTCGGCCTCAAGGAGCTGCCGTGACAGTGACAGAGAAGACAGCGACAGAGAAGACAGAGGCAGAGACCTCGCCCACGCCCCTCCTCGTCCTGGACGTCGTCGGCCTCACCCCTCAGCTCCTCGCCCACATGCCGAACCTCAAGCGGCTCGCCCAGTCCGGCTCCCAGGCCGCCCTCGGAACCGTCCTGCCCGCCGTCACCTGCGCCGCCCAGTCGACCTTCCTCACCGGCACCACCCCCGCCGAGCACGGCATCGTCGGCAACGGCTGGTACTTCCGCGAGCTCGGCGAAGTCCTCCTCTGGCGCCAGCACAACGGCCTGGTCTCCGGCGACAAGATCTGGGACGCCGCCCGCCGCGCCCACCCCGGCTACACCGTCGCCAACATCTGCTGGTGGTACGCGATGGGCGCCGACACCGACTTCACCGTCACCCCCCGCCCCGTCTACTACGCCGACGGCCGCAAGGAACCCGACTGCTACACCCGCCCCCCGTCCCTCCACGACGAACTCACCGAGAAATTCGGTACGTTCCCCCTCTTCCACTTCTGGGGCCCGGGCGCCGACCTCGTCTCCTCCCAGTGGATCATCGACGCCACCCGCCACATCCTGCGCACCCGCCACCCCGACCTGGCCCTGTGCTACCTCCCGCACCTCGACTACGACCTTCAGCGCTACGGCCCCGACGACCCCCGCGCGTACCAGGCCGCAGCAGAGCTCGACGCCGCCGTCGCGCCGCTGCTCGACGACGCGAAGGCCGAGGGCCGTACCGTCGTCGCGCTCTCCGAGTACGGCATCACCCGGGTCACGCGCGCCGTCGACATCAACCGGGCCCTGCGCCGCGCCGGCCTCATCGAGGTCCACACCCAGGACGGCATGGAGTACCTCGACCCCATGACCTCACGGGCGTTCGCCGTCGCCGACCACCAGCTCGCGCACGTCTACGTACGACAGCCCGAGAACCCCGAGAACATGGCAGCCACCCGTGCGGCCCTCGCGGACCTCCCCGGAATCGCCGAACTCCTCGACGACGAGGGGAAGAAGAGCCACGGCCTCGACCACCCCCGCTCCGGCGAACTGGTCGCCGTGGCCGAACCCGACGCGTGGTTCACGTACTACTACTGGCTCGACGACGCGAAGGCCCCGGACTTCGCCCAGCTCGTCGAGATCCACCGCAAGCCCGGCTACGACCCCGTCGAGCTCTTCATGGACCCCCTCGACCCGTACGTACGCCTCAAGGCCGCCAAGGCCCTCGCCCGCAAGAAGCTCGGCATGCGCTACCGCATGGCGGTGGTGCCCCTCGACCCCTCACCTATTCGCGGCAGCCACGGCCGCCTCCCCGAGCGCGACGAAGAAGGTCCGCTCATCCTGTGCTCCACCCCCCGCGCTGTAAGCGGCCGCCTGGCGGCCACCGATGTGAAAGCCCTGCTCCTCCATCTTGCCGGACTGCACTGACAAAGGGAGTTCCACGCATGAGCCGCAAGACCACCACCAGCACGACCACCGACCCCGAGCTCACCCACAAGCTCTCCAGACGAGGCATGCTCGGCGTAGCCGCCGGCGCCACCGCGGCCGCCCTCCTCGGCGCCACGGCGCCCACTGCTGCCGCTGCCGAACAGACGGCCCCCGGCCGTGGCCGCCCCGTCCTGCCCCCCGGCCGCCTCGGCATCCAGCTCTACTCGCTCCGCGACAAGGTCTCCACCCTCGGCTTCGCCAAGGTCTTCGCCGAGCTGGAGCGTTTCGGTTACGACGAGGTCGAGTACGCCGGATACACCCAGGGCTCCGCGGGCCCCATCACCCTCGCCCAGCTCCGCCGGCTCACCCGCGACCACGGTCTGCGCGGCATAGGCAGCCACGTCGGCTACTACTCCGACGGCAACCCCAACGCGTACACCTTCGCCCAGAACCTCACCAAGGTCCTCGACGACGCCCAGGCCCTCGGCCTCAAGCACATCGGCACCGCGTCCGGGCCCTGGCGTTACGGCGCGACCGTCGACGGCTGGAAGCGAGCCGCCCAGGACTTCAACACGTACGGCGCGGCGGCCAAGGCGCGCGGCATGAAGTTCTACCAGCACAACCACGCCGAGGAGTTCTCCTTCGCCACCGACAAGCCGAATGTCCGCCTCTACGACGTGCTGCTCGCCGAGACCGACCCCGACCTGGTCTATCTGGAGATGGACATCTACTGGGCGTACGCCGCCCAGTTCCGCTTCGGCAAGCGCGTCGACGGCACACCCGCCCCCTTCGAGCCCCTCGACTACGTACTGAAGCAGCCGGACCGCTACCCGCTCTTCCACGTCAAGGACGGCGAACACGACGCATCCGCCCGCGACGGCTACCGGATGGCGGACGTCGGGGACGGAGACATCGACTACCAGCGCTTCATCTCCGCTGTCTCGAAGACCCGCGGCGGGCGCCGTGACCACCACTGGCAGGCGGAACACGACAACCCGGTCGAGTCGTTCGCCTTCGCCCGCAAGTCGAGCGCGCACTTGCACTCACTGCGTGAGAAGGACTGCTAACGGCTAGCAGCAGCAGTCAGACCGCGTCGCGGCTGATCGGCTGCGGGTTCGGCTTGATGTGCCGGGCCCGCGGCCGCCCCGGCGGGTGCAGGAAGATCGCGATGAAGCCGGCGAACAGGGAGATCGAGCCGGCCAGTACGAACGCCCCGCCGTACCCCCAGGCGCCCACGACCACCGCGCCCATGCCGGACCCGAGCAGCCCGGACACCAGCTTGGAGCTGTAGACGAGCCCGTAGTTGGAGGCGTTGTTGTTCTCCCCGAAGTAGTCCGCCGTCATCGCCGCGAACATCGGGAAGATCGCGCCGCCGCCGAACCCGGAGATACTGGAGAAGATCAGGAAAAGCGGCAGATTCCCAATATTTCCCGAGAACAGGATTCCGTACTGGGAAAGCCCCAGCACGATGCAGACGAAGATCAGGCACTGCTTGCGGCCGTACCGGTCGGAGAGCCAGCCGATCACCCCGCGCCCGGTCCCGTTCACGATCGCCTTCAGGGACATCGCCGTGGCCACGATGCCGCCCGCGAAGCCGGCCTCGTCACCGAACGGCACCTGGAAGGCGATGCCGAATATGTTCACACCCGACGTACACAGCAGGCAGAACCACATCAGGCCCACGCGCCCCGTCTGCCACGCCTCCCTCGGTGTGTACTGCTTCACGGCCGGCGGGTTCTTCTCCATCGCGCGCCGCGCCCGAGGGTCGTCCGGCTTGCGCAGCGGGTCTATCTCGGCGGGCCACCAGTTCTTCGGCGGGTCCTTGAAGAAGTACCCCGCGAAGGCGACCACACCGGCGAGGAAGACGCCGACGGCGACCAGCACCCACCGGAAGTTCGTCAGGTCCATGTAGCCGGTGAAGATGAACACGAACGGCACGGAGCCATAGGCGAACCCGCCGTTGACGAAGCCCGTCTTGCCGCCCTTGCGCTCCGGATACCACTTGCCGACCATGTTCACGCAGGTCGCGTAGACCATGCCGGCGCCCATGCCGCTGAACATGCCGAAGCCGACGTACGCCACGATCACATGCGGCGCGAAGGCCAGCGACAGATAGCCGAGCAGCGTGCCCACCGCGCCCAGCATCATCGCCCAGCGGGCCGGCAGTTTCCCGCTCTCCCGCAGCTTCCCGGCCGGGAAGGCCACCGCCGCCTGGAAGAACACCCACACGCCGAGCATCCAGAAGATGTGCTGGCTGCCCCACCCGTGGGCGGTGTGCAAGGTCTCCTCGGCGGACGCGAACGCGTACTCCGCCGAGCTGATGCCCATCATTCCCACCCACGGCAGGATGACCATCCACTTGCGTGGCCGGCCCATGATGTCCACATCGGTCTCGCCGAGCCGGTACATCCGGCCGTTGGCGTCCGTCACCTCCCTGTAGGGGACGGATGAGGAGATGTCTGTTGTCGCCATGTCGATCGAACCCCTTGCGTCGAAGATGCCTGGGCAGCGCCCCCTGTCCGTTCTCTTCGTGCCGGGGCCGCGCGGCGAGCGGACGCCGCCGGCCCCGGTGGTTCGAGCCGCTGCTCAGCTCATCGACCGCCCCCCAACAACCCGGCAGCGCGCGCCCATTGGTACTTCGCGCCGAGCACCTCGACCGGCTTCTCCGTCGTGTACGGATACGCGACGACTCCCCGCTCGTAGAGGTACGCGCACGCCTCCTCGACCTCCACATCGCCCGCCAGCGACGCGACCACCGGCTTCTCGATGCCGCGCGCCCTGAACTCCTCCACCACTCGCGCCGTCAGCTCCGCGAAGACCATCGGCGGCGTGACGATCGTGTGCCAGTAGCCGAGCACCAGCGCGTGAATCCGCGGGTCCTCCATCCCCAGCCGGATGGTCGCCTCGTACGTCGAAGGGGGCTCGCCACCCGTGATGTCGATCGGGTTGCCGGCTGCCCCGAAGGGAGGGATGAAGGCCTTGAACGCCGCGTCCAGATCGTCCGGAATCTCCATCAGGGACATCCCGTTGTCGACGATGGCGTCCGACAGCAGCACACCCGACCCGCCCGCCCCCGTGATGATCACGACGTTGTCGCCCTGTGGCGTCGGCAGCACGGGCAGCGCCCGCGCGTACTCCAGCATTTCGTTCAGGCCCGGCGCCCGGATCACCCCGGCCTGCCGCAGGATGTCCTCGTACACCGCGTCGTCACCGGCGAGCGCCCCCGTGTGCGAGCCTGCCGCCTTCGCGCCCGCGCTCGTACGGCCCGCCTTCAGCACCACGATCGGCTTCTTCGTCACGGTCGCCCGCGCCGCGTCGACGAAGGCGCGCCCGTCCTTCAGATCCTCCAAGTGCATGGCGATACACGTGGTGTTGGAGTCTTCGCCGAACCAGGTCAGCAGGTCGTCCTCGTCGAGGTCCGACTTGTTGCCGAGCCCGACGATCGCCGAGACACCGGTCTTTGTCGTACGAGCGAAACCGAGGATCGCCATCCCGATGCCGCCCGACTGGGAGGTCAGCGCCACCCCGCCCTTGACGTCGTACGGCGTGCAGAAGGTCGCGCAGAGGTCCTGCCAGGTCGAGTAGTAGCCGTAGATGTTCGGCCCGAGCAGGCGTACGCCGTACCGCTCGGCGATGGCGACGATCTCGTCCTGGAGCGCGTGCTCGCCGGTCTCCGCGAAGCCGGACGGAATGAGCACGGCATTGGGAATCCCCTTGCGCCCCACCTCCTCCAGCGCCGCCGCAACGAACTTGGCGGGGATCGCGAAGACCGCCACATCCACCTCACCGGGAACGTCCGTCACACTCTTGTACGCCTTGCGGCCCAAGATGTCATCGGCGCGGGGATTCACCGGATGGATCTCGCCGGGGAAACCGCCGTCGATGAGGTTGCGCATCACCGAATTGCCGATTTTGCCCTGCTCGTTGGAGGCGCCGACGACGGCGACCGACCTCGGCTGCATCAGCCGCCGCATCGAGGCGAGGATCTCGTCGCGGCTGTACTTGCGCCGGGGCGCGGGAGAGGGGCCGCCGAGCAGGATGCGTACGTCGGCCGCCATCACCCCGCCCGCCGTCGCGAACACGGGGTTCAGGTCGACCTCCGCGATCTCGGGGAAGTCGGCGGCCAGCTCCGAGACCCGCACGATGAGCCCGGCGAGTGCCGTACGGTCCACGGCCGCCCCGCCGCGCACGCCCCGCAGGATCTCGGCGGCCCGGATCGAGTCGAGCATGGAGAGCGCGTCGGCCTCGGAGGCGGGCGCGAGCCGGAAGGTGATGTCCTTCAGCACCTCCACCAGCACGCCGCCGAGCCCGAACGCCACGATCTTCCCGAAGGTCGGGTCCGTGACGGCCCCGACGATGACCTCCTGCCCCGCCGGCACCATCTGCTGGACCTGGACACCCTGGATGCGCGCCCTCGGGTCGTACGCACGGGCATTGGCCACGATCTCCGTGTACGCCGCCCGCACCTCGCCCGGCGTCTTCAGCCCGGTCCGCACGCCGCCCGCGTCCGTCTTGTGCACGATCTCGGGCGAGACGATCTTGAGTACGACCGGGAATCCCATCCGGGCGGCGAAGGCGACAGCGTCGTCCGCCGTCTCGGCCAGCGCCTCCGCCGGCACCGGGATGCCGTACGCGTCGGCGATGAGCTTCGCCTCGGGGGCGGTGAGCGCGCTGCGGCCGTCGAGGCTCGCCGCGTCGAGCACGGCCCGTACGGCAGCGGTGTCATGGGGGACGGCCGCCATCAGATCACTCCGTTCGTCTTGAGCAGCCGCAGCTCCTCGTCGCCGAGGCCAAGCTCGCCGACGTACACCTCCGCGTTGTGCTCACCGAGCAGCGGTGAGGTGACCACGTCGAAGGGCGAGTCGGACAGCTTGATGGGGTTGCCGACGGTGGTGAAGCGGCCGCGCTCGGGGTGCTCGACCTCCACGACCATCTCGTTCGCGGCGAGCGACGCGTCCTCGAAGATTTCCTTCGTCGAAAGGATCGGCCCGCAGGGGATGTTGTGGCCGTTGAGCTGCTCCAGCACCTCCCACTTGGGCAGGCCCGACGACCACTCCTCGATCAGCTGGAACATCTTGCCGAGCTTGGGCAGCCGGTCCGCCGGAGTCGCCCACTCGGGGTCGTCGGCCAGTTCCGGCCGGCCGATCAGCTCGGCCAGCGGCCGCCAGCCGACGGGCTGGACGATGACGTACACGTAGTCGTTGGGCCCGCCGGGCGCGCACTTGACCGCCCAGCCGGGCTGCCCGCCACCGCTCGCGTTGCCGCTGCGCGGCACCTCGTCACCGAAGTCGTCGTTCGGATACTCGGCGAGCGGACCGTGCGCGAGCCGCTGCTGGTCGCGCAGCTTCACGCGGCAGAGGTTGAGCACGGCATGCTGCATGGCGACGTTGACGCGCTGGCCGCGCCCGGTGTTCTCGCGCTGGAAGAGTGCGGCGAGGATCCCGGCGACGGCGTGGATCCCGGTCCCGGAGTCGCCGATCTGGGCGCCGGTGGCGAGCGGCGGTCCGTCCTCGAAGCCGGTGGTGGACATGGACCCGCCCATGGCCTGGGCGACGACTTCGTACGCCTTGAAGTTGGTGTACGGGCCGTCACCGAAGCCCTTGATCGAGGCGTAGACGATCCGCGGATTGATCTCCTGGATGCGCTCCCAGGTGAAGCCCATGCGGTCGACGGCGCCGGGCCCGAAGTTCTCCACCATGACATCCGAGCGGCGGATGAGCTCCGTCAGGATCTCCTTCCCGCGCTCCGTCTTGGTGTTGAGGGTGATGCTTCGCTTGTTGCAGTTGAGCATCGTGAAGTAGAGGGAGTCGACGTCCGGCAGGTCACGAAGCTGCCCCCGCGTGATGTCACCGGTCGGCGCCTCCAGCTTCACCACGTCCGCGCCGAGCCAGCCGAGGAGCTGGGTGGCGGAGGGGCCGGACTGTACGTGGGTCATGTCGAGGACGCGCACGCCCTCAAGGGCCTTGGTCATGGCTGGCTGGCCTCCGTCGCTCACTTGTACATGGTCTGGTTCATGGTTCCGGGGGCGTACACGTCCGGGTCGAGCCACACGTTGATCAGGGACGGCAGCCCCGACTCGCGGGCGCGGCGCAGGGCGGGCGCGATGTCGGCGGGGTCGCGGACCTCTTCGCCGTAACCGCCCAGCATCTGTGCGAACTTGTCGTAGTGGACGTCGCCGAGGGTGTTGCCGACCCGCTCGCGCTCGTCGCCGTACTTCGCCTTCTGGCCGTAACGGATCTGGTTCATCGAGGAGTTGTTGCCGACGATCCCGACGAAGGGGAGGTCGTAGCGGACGAGCGTTTCGAAGTCCCATCCGGTGAGGGAGAACGCGCCGTCTCCGAAGAGCGCCACGACTTCCTTGTCGGGCCGCGCCTGCTTCGCGGCGAGCACGAAGGGCACTCCGACGCCGAGCGTGCCGAGCGGCCCGGGGTCCATCCAATGCCCGGGTGTCCTGGGCTGGACGACCTGCCCGGAGAACGTGACGATGTCGCCACCGTCCCCGATGTAGATCGAGTCTTCCGTCAGGAAGTCGTTGATCTCGCTGACGAGCCGGTACGGGTGGATGGGCGACGCGTCCGACTTCAGCTGCGGCAGACGCTTCTCGATGGCCGTCTGCTCGGCGGTACGCAGTTCCTCCAGCCACGCCTTTCGCATGACGGAGCCGCCGTTGAGCCGGCCGGACGCCGCTTGGGTGGCGGACCGCAGTATCAGTGAGGCGTCACCCACGATCCCCAGGTCGATGTCCCTGTTCTTGCCGACGGTCCGGTAGTCCAGGTCGATCTGTACGACGGTCGCGCTCGGCGAGAGGCGCTTCCCGTATCCCATCCGGAAGTCGAAGGGCGTACCGACGATGATGATGAGGTCGGCGTTGGCGAACGCGTAGCGCCGCGAGAGCTGGAAGTGGTGCGGGTCGCCGGGCGGCAGGGTTCCGCGCCCCGCGCCGTTCATGTACGCGGGCACATTCAGCGTCCGCACGAGCTCGGTCGCCGCGTCCGTCGCCCGTGTCGTCCAGACCTGGCTGCCGAGCAGGATCGCCGGCTTCTCGGCGTGTACGAGCAGATCGGCCAGCTTCTCGATCGCCTCGGGGTCGCCGGCGGCGCGGGTCGATGCCCGGTACTGCCCTGCCAGCGGCACCCGCGCCTTGTCGACGGGCACCTTGGCGTCGAGTACGTCGCGCGGGATCTCCAGGAACGAAGGACCGGGGGCGCCGTGGTAGCACTCGCGGAACGCCATGGACACCATGTCGGCGGCCCGGGCGGTGTCCGGTACGGTCGCGGCGAACTTGGTGATCGGCGCCATCATGTCGACGTGCGGCAGGTCCTGGAGGGACCCCATCTTGTGCTGGGTGAGGGCGCCCTGGCCGCCGATCAGCAGCATGGGCGACTCCGCGCGGAAGGCATTGGCGACACCGGTGACGGCGTCGGTCGTGCCGGGGCCGGCCGTGACGACGGCGCAGCCCGGCTTTCCGGTGATGCGGGAGTAGCCGTCGGCGGCGTGGGCGGCGACCTGCTCGTGGCGTACGTCGACGACGTCGATGCCCTCGTCGACGCAGCCGTCGTAGATGTCGATGATGTGGCCGCCGCAGAGGGTGTAGATGCGGTCGACCCCTTCTGCTTTGAGCGCCTTGGCGACCAAATGCCCACCGGAGATGAGTTCCTGGCTGTCGTCGGGCATGGCGAAGTCCGTTCCCTTCGTAGGGGTACTGGAGCCGTACTGGAGCGGTGACGCGGTACATTGCATACAGTCGACGAATACTGTATGAAGCTTGTTATCCCGCATCCGGTGGGTGGTGTCCAGGGGGCGTGCGGCACTTTCCGACTGACTGAGGATCGAGGAGCCGGTATGGACCTGTACGAGCACCAGGCAAGGGAACTCTTCGCGCGGTACGGCGTATTGGTGCCGGACGCCGAAGTGGTGGACACGCCACGCCGGGCGCGTGACGCGGCGGAGCGCCTCGGCGGCCGCGTCGTCGTCAAGGCGCAGGTGAAGACCGGGGGCCGCGGCAAAGCGGGCGGGGTGAAGCTCGCTGCCGACCCGGCGGCGGCCGAACTGACCGCCCGCCAGATCCTCGGCATGGACATCAAGGGCCACTCGGTCCGCAAGGTAATGCTGGCGCAACCGGTCACCATCGAGTCGGAGTTCTACGTCTCATACGTCCTCGACCGCACCGCGGGCCGCTTCCTGGCCATCGCGTCGGCCGAGGGCGGCATGGACATCGAGCAGGTGGCGGCGGCCCGCCCCGACGCGGTGGCCCGCATCCCGGTCGACCCGGCCGAGGGCGTCACCGCCTCCAAGGCCACCGAAATCGCCGCGGCGGCGGGGCTCCCGCCGCAGGTGGCGCCCGTACTCCAGCAGCTGTGGAAGGTCCTGACCCAGGAGGACGCCCTCCTGGTGGAGGTCAACCCGCTCGTACGGTGCACAGACGGCCGGATCCTCGCCCTGGACGGCAAGGTCACGGTCGACGACAACGCCCGCTTCCGCCAGGCGCGGTGGGGGTCTTATGCGTCCGACGAGCAGACTGACCCGCTGGAAGCCGCGGCGACGGCGAAGGGTCTCAACTACGTCAAGCTCGACGGCGAGGTCGGCATCATCGGCAACGGCGCGGGCCTCGTCATGTCGACCCTCGACGTGGTCGCCGGTTGCGGCGCCCGCCCCGCCAACTTCCTCGACATCGGGGGAGGGGCGTCCGCCCAGGTCATGGCCGACGGCCTGTCCGTCATCCTCTCCGACCCGGCCGTGAAGTCCGTCTTCGTCAACGTCTTCGGCGGCATCACGGCGTGCGACGCGGTGGCCGACGGCATCGTCCAGGCCCTGGAGGCGGTCCGGCTGACCCGCCCCCTGGTCGTACGCCTGGACGGCAACGCCGCCGCCCGGGGCCGCGCCATCCTCGACGACCGCGCCCACCCCCTCGTCCACCAGGCCACCACGATGGACAGCGCCGCCCGCCAAGCCGCCGAACTAGCCATCTCTGCCTGAGGAGAGACCGACATGGCGATCTACCTGACCATGGAGAGCAAGGTTCTCGTCCAGGGCATGACCGGGGCCGAGGGCATGAAGCACACTCGCCGCATGCTCGCCGCGGGCACCGATGTGGTGGGCGGCGTCAACCCGCGCAAGGCGGGCCGGGTCGTGGACTTCGACGACCGTACGGTCCCGGTCTTCGCCGCGGTGTCCGAGGCGATGGCCGCCACAGCCGCCGACGTCACGATCATCTTCGTCCCCCCAGCCTTCGCCAGGGCCGCCGTCATCGAAGCGGCAGACGCGGGCATCGGCCTGGCGGTAGTCATCACGGAAGGCATCCCGGTCCACGACGCGGTCGCCTTCCACGCGTACGCGAAGACACGGGGCACCCGCATCATCGGCCCCAACTGCCCCGGCCTGATCAGCCCCGGTCAGTCGAACGCCGGCATCATCCCGTCCGACATCGCCACCAAACCGGGCCGCATAGGACTCGTCTCCAAGTCCGGCACGCTCACCTACCAGCTGATGTACGAACTGCGCGAGACGGGCTTCACCACGGCGGTAGGCATCGGCGGCGACCCGGTGATCGGAACCACCCACATCGACTGCTTGGCGGCCTTCGAGGAAGACCCCGACACAGAACTCATCATCCTGATAGGCGAGATCGGCGGCGACGCGGAAGAACGAGCGGCGGCGTACATCTCGTCCCACATCACCAAACCCGTCATCGGCTACATCGCGGGCTTCACCGCACCCGAAGGCAAGACGATGGGCCACGCGGGAGCGATCGTCTCCGGCTCCTCGGGCACGGCAGAGGCCAAGAAGCTGGCCCTGGAGGCGGCAGGCGTACGAGTCGGCTCGACCCCCTCCGAGACGGCGAGGCTCGTGCTGGCCGAACTCGCGTGACGTCCCGCACAGTTGAAGACCAGTAGTACCCCTGGTCTCCCGCCGTCACTACTGTCCACACCAGGGCCGCGCCCAGGCGCGCCCGGCACACTTCTCTCTTTCCTCTACGCGTGCGCCACCCTCCAGCCCCTCCGGCGTTTGAGGAGCGGGGTCTGGGGCGGAGCCCCAGTTCGGGAAGGGGCGGGTAGGGGAAGAGAAAGCTCCGCCGGACGCGCCCTCGTGCATGGCGGCCCGCGCCACTCAGTCCCGCCCCGCCCCCTTCACGAGCGGAGAGAACAGATGGCACCCACCCTCACCCTCAAGCCCGGCACGGCCTGGTCCGACGCCTGGCAGCGCTGTCAGGCAGTCGCACCCGAGGCCTTCCAGGACGCCCGCGTACTCAACCACTGGGCCTCTGCCTGGAAGCCCGACGGCCGCACCCTCGCCGCCACCTCACCCGTCGACGGCAGCCCCATCGCCGGCCCGCCGCGCCTGGACGCCCCCACCGCCGACCGGGCGATACGCGCGTCACTCGACCAGCACCGCGCCTGGCGCCACGTCCCACTGCCCGAACGCCGCGCCCGCGTAGCGGCCACGCTCGACGCCCTCACCGAACACCGCGAACTCCTCGCCCTCCTCCTCGTCTGGGAGATAGGCAAGCCGTGGCGCCTCGCCCGGGCCGACGTCGACCGCGCGATCGACGGCGTGCGCTGGTACGTCGACGGCATCGAGCCCATGCTCGCCCACCGCACCCCGCTCGCCGGCCCGGTCTCGAACATCGCCAGCTGGAACTATCCGATGTCCGTCCTGGTCCACGCCATGCTGGTGCAGGCCCTGGCCGGCAACGCGGTCATCGCCAAGACCCCCACCGACGGCGGCGTGGCCTGCCTCACCCTCGCCTCGGCCCTGGCAGCCCGCGAAGGCATCCCCGTCACCCTCCTCAGCGGCAGCGGCAGCGAACTCTCCGCGTCCCTGGTCCGCTCCCCGGAGATCGGCTGCGTCTCGTTCGTCGGAGGCCGCGACACGGGCGCCCGTATCGCCACCGCCGTGGCCGACCTCGGCAAGCGCCACATCCTCGAACAGGAGGGCCTGAACACCTGGGGCATCTGGAACTACTCGGACTGGCCCACCCTGACCTCCCTCATCCCCAAGCTCTTCGACTACGGCAAGCAGCGCTGCACCGCCTACCCGCGCTTCGTCGTCCAGCGGACGCTGTTCGACGAGTTCCTGGCGGCGTACCTGCCCGCCGTACGCTCCATCCGCACCGGACACCCCCTGGCCGTCGAGAACCCCGAAGACCCCCTCCCCGCCCTGGACTTCGGCCCGCTCATCAACGCGGCCAAGGCCAAGGAGCTGGCCGACCAGGTAAGTGAGGCCATAGACCGGGGCGCGGTCCCGCTCCACCGAGGCTCCCTCACCGACGCCCGCTTCCTGCCCGGCCAGGACACCGGCGCCTACCTGCCGCCCGTCACCCTCCTGAACCCGCCCCCATCGTCCCCCCTCCACCACGCGGAGCCCTTCGGCCCGGTGGACACGATCGTCCTCGTAGACACGGAGGCAGAACTCCTGGCCGCGATGAACGCCTCCAACGGAGCCCTGGTGGCGACACTTTCCACCGACGACCCCTCGACGTATGAACGGCTGGCACCCCAGATCCGTTCCTTCAAGGTCGGCCACGGAAAGCCCCGTTCGCGAGGTGACCGCGACGAACTCTTCGGCGGCTTCGGCGCATCCTGGCGAGGCGCGTTCGTAGGCGGAGAGCTCCTGATCCGATCGGTGACCGAGGGCCCACAGCCCGACGAACGCCTCCCGGGCAACTTCCCCGACTACCACCTGATGCCTTGACCCGGAGGGCCTAGCCAATGCCCTGATGATCGGGAAGCAGGGCGAACGCCCGCTCGGCCGCCTCCGGCACCGTACGCTCCACGGCCTGAACGAGGAGCGTACGGTGCCGCACCAGCGGTTCTCTCCTGCTCTCCGGCGCCAGCAGCAACAGATCGTCGATCCCGGCGAGCAGTCGCCGCGACACCTGCGGACTGCCGACCGCGTACCTCCTGATCTCGGCGAACCCGAGGTCCACCAGATCGCCCCACTCCGGTACGTCCTGCACCAACCGCACCGCACCCCGGCCGTCCCGGTGATGCACGGCTCCCAGCGGCATCTCCACCACCGCGGCGAGGAACTGAACGATCCGGTCCAGACACTGCACGGCGGTCGTCGGATCATTGACGGCCGGCGAGAGCGCCCGCAGCGCGATATCGGACAGCTGCCGCAGCCCGAACCCGAGATCCTGATGAGAGGTACGGTCCACCCCGACGGACACGGTGTACTGAAGCGCGCGCCGCGACGGGACCCCGTCACCATGAACCGCCAGCACCGGCGTCCCGGGTACGACAAAGTCCCCAATGCGGGGAATGAGCCGCAAAACCACCCCCTCCCGCCGGGCGGCCCGCACCAACCGCGCGACATTGACGTCCCGCAGCACGCCGGCCCGCCCCTGATGCGCGATCCGCCGGCTCTCGGGCACGAGCAGCTCCGACCCGGACTCCCCACCCGGCTGCCTGCCCAGCACCCGGAACCCCTCTCGCGCAATACGGTCGACGACGGGCCCCACCTGCATCAGCCGCAGCGTGGAAGACACATAACCGATGAACAGCAGCAAACTCAGCACGACCATGATCATCACCACGACGCTCTGCACGAGCGGCACCGTGGTCACCAGCCGCGGATCGGAGTTGCTGTCGTACTGCGTCAGCACCAGCAGCGAGAACAGAAACGTCGCCAGAAACACCGTGAGCGTGAGCTTGGCGATCCGGCTCCGGACGAAGATCCGCACGACCCGCGGCGTGAACCCCCCGCTCGCCATCTGGACCGCCACCAGCGAGATGCTGAAGACCACGCCGATGAAGGTCATCATCGCCGAGCTGATCGTGGTGACGATCGTCTTGGCGTCCTCGACGATCCCGATCAGATCGCTGACCTCGTCGTACGCCTCCTCGCCCTGGAGATACTCAACGATCTCCGCATCGAGCGCCGAGGCCGCCCACCACACGGCGAACACACAGACCAGCCCCAGCGTGGGCGCGAACCAGAACGTATCCCGCAGATGCTCCCGCAACGGCGACAGCGCACGCGGCCGCCGATACCCACGCCCGCGTCGGCCGAATCCGTATCCATAACCCATCCCGCGAACGCTACGCGTACACGGACGGCCACACTCCGTACGCGACACCCCGCGACCCCGGCCGACTCGCGCCGATCGAGGTCGCCGCAAGCCACTGACCACGGGATACGCAGGTGAAACGCGCCGCCAACCCCTGGTATTGTTTTCCATGTCGCCGCGGGAAACCGGGGCCGACCACCTGGTCCGGGTGGCGGAATGGCAGACGCGCTAGCTTGAGGTGCTAGTGCCCTTTATCGGGCGTGGGGGTTCAAGTCCCCCCTCGGACACCAGCTGAGACCCCACTTCACGTGGGGTTTTCTGCATTTCAGGGCCAACAGCCCAAGTGAATCGCCTGGTCAGGCCAGGTATGACAGGCCGAGTCGGCCCGCACCGGAGGCTGCGAGCTTCCGCGCTCCGCGCCCCGTTCTTACGTGAGTGGCCGTACCGGGCCACGGTGTAGCCCGGCGAGTGACGCCGGACGTTCGCGGAGACCTCGACACAGCGCGGGTCCCGCTGGGTCATCGACAGGCGTCGCCGGGGTGCGGAATCGGCCATTTCTGATGCCATTGAGCGTTTCCGGGTCGCGTGTGAACAGTGCTGCCATCATCGGATGCACGCTTCGTCGTTTGACGGAGTACGTTCAAAGAGGGGGACTCTCTTGAGACGGAAGTTATGCACCGCGTTACTCGCGGTGGCTCTGCTGAGTGGCGGGTTGGCCGCGGTGCCGGCGGCCGCCGGGGAAGCAGCGGGCAGCGTTGCCCGTACCGCTGCCTGCAAGGCCCAGCCAGACCGCGGTGAGCGCTGTGTGGGCGTCGCCGCCAAGTTCAACCACAAGATCTCCCTGAGCCGTTCGGCCAGTCTGTCGGTGAAGCTGGATCCCCGGATCGACATACCCGGCGCCCGGCTGGAGATCGACCTCCCCGCAGCCCTGCGGTTCGCCGGGGAACCGGACGGCTTCAAGGTCGCGCGCCACGCCTCCGCACTGCCGGACAACGGCGGTTCGGTGACCACGGCCGTACGCACCGTCGACCTGAGGGCGGGCCGCAGGGCGACGTACTCTCTGCCGGTCGAGGCCGTCAAAACCGGTGAACTCGCTGTACGCGTAAGGGTGCTGCCGCCCGAGGGGTACGGCGTGGCCATCGAAGAACCCGTCCTCCTTACGGTCGGCGAGAACCAGCAGTCCTCCCGGCTCGGCCTCGGCAAGGGCCCTTTCGCGGCCTCGTCCGTCCCCAAGGACGCCAAGCCCACCGCGCCCACCAAGCTGTCCGCCGAAGGACTCGGCACCAAGGGTCTCGCGGAGCCGCACTCCGACGACCCGGCAGCCGCCGGGGAACAGGGCACCGGCGCGTCGGCAGCACAGGCGCTGACCTGCGTACGCGGCTCCTTCAACTACCAGGACGCCGGCGGTGCCTGGCGCACCTCGGCCAACCTCCAGGTCCAGGTCTGGGACGAGGACCCCGCCAACAGTGACGACCTGCTGACCGTCGGCCTCACCGACGACAACGGCGCCTATCGGCTGTGCTTCGACAACAGCACCGACGCACGCGGCGGCCAGGACGTCTATCTCGTGTTCGTCACGCAGAACGGCCAGTGGGGCGTCGAGCGCGACGACGACGACGAATACGAGTTCCGCAGCGGACAGCGCGACAATCTGGGCGACGGAACCACCACCGACTTCGGTGCTCTGCACCCCACCGATGCCCGCCTCCACGGCTCGCTGCGCGCGTACAGCTGGGCCAATGCCGCCTCGGCGTGGACGCCCGGCGACTGCTGGGACTCCAAGGACACCGACTGCCGTCGCATCGACATGAACTGGCACCCGGACGACGACCCGGGCGGCTCCTTCTACCGCCCCGGCGAAGACGAGATCTACCTGGTGCCGCAGGACGCCGACGACCGCAATGTGGTCGCCCATGAAATTGGCCACGCGGTGATGGACGACGTCTACGACGACAACAACTTCGACACCCAGTGCCCGTCTCCGCACATCATCACCCAGACCTCCAGCCGGCCGTGCGCCTGGTCGGAAGGGTTCGGAGACTGGTACGGCGTGGCGGTCTTCAACGACCCCGTCTACGTCGACGGGGGCGCGGCGCCCTTCACCGTCGACTTCGACAACCACACCTGGGGAACCGGCGGCTGGGACAACGGCGACGCCGTCGAGGGCCGGGTGGCGGGCGCCCTCTGGGACCTGGTCGACGGGGCCGGCGAGGCGCCCTGGGACCAGTACGGGGAAGGCCTGACCAACGTCTGGAACACCTTCCTCAACCACAGGGACACCACCTTCCAGGAGTACTGGAACCACCGGGCCGGGGACGGCTACGAAGTGGGGGACGCGGCCCTCGGCAGCCTCTTCCAGAACACCATCGACTACGGCTTCCGTAACCCGCTCACGAACCACGTCCCGCTGGAACGCCCCACTCCCGAACCGGCCCACAACTACCGCTTCGACACCGTGAAGCGCTTCTGGTCCGTCGTCGCGGTGCGCCCGCCGGCCACCGCGGACTACGACCTGTCGCTCTACGACGACCGTGCGCAGAACCAGCTTCTGGGTTTCAGTGGCCAGTTGGCCGGCGTCACCGACTTCGTCGCGGTGAACTCCAACCGTCGTGAGGCAGGCGACTACTTCCCGCGGGTCAATGTCGTCAGCGGCACCGGTGACTACCGGATCGAGGCGGACGAGACCGAAGGCGTCTTCAGCGGCTCTCCGTCCGTCACCCTCGGAGCGGGCCGTCTCGCGGCGGTCTGGGACATCTGTCTGACCGCCGGCGAGAAGGCGACGTACACCGTGACCCCGTCCGATCCGGGCCAGGACGCGGAGCTCTTCGTCTTCGACGCGGACAAGGCCGGGGCCGACCATGTCGACTCCCGCGCAGGGGCCGCCGAGAGCGGCACGGCCAACGGCCCCGGCGGGCCGGAGTCGGTCACGGTCACCCTGCCGGAGGGCTGCCACGGCCTGGTGGTGGTCAACAAGGCCGGCAGCGGCACGTACACGCTGACCAAGTCCTGACTCCGGAAGCCAGGAAAGGCGCAGGCACATGAAGAAGAGGACGGGCGTACGGAACCGGAAGGTCCCGTACGCCCGTCCCACGCACATGCGTACAGCCCTGACCGCTCCCGCTCTGCTGATCACCTTCGTCGTACTCGGCACGTCCTGCGCCGCCCCGCAGGCACCCGCCGCCCCGGAGCCGCCCTCCGTCGGATCCACCGCACTCCTGGTCGGTGTACGGGCGATCCCAGGCACCCCGTCGCCGCAGACCCTGCGCACTCTGCCCCGGCTGTCGGTCTACGGGGACGGCCGTGTGGTCGCGCCGTCCGGCCGCAGGGGCGCCCTGCAGACGGCCACGATCCGCCGACTGTCCGAGGCGCGGGTGCGCGAGCTGTACGGGGACGCGTATACGACGGCCCGTTCTTCGGCCGCATCGCCGGAGGTGGTGGACGGTGGCGTGCTCGCGCTCACGGTCGCGGAAACACGACGTACCGGCACAGCCCGGCCCGCGTCGGTCGAACTGCCACTCCAAGCTGACGAGATCGGGGACTTCTACGAGCGGACGGACCCGGAGAAGTGGCCGGACAAGGCCTTCGAGGGCGGACCGCACCCCTATACACCGGCCTCGCTGGCTGTCTTCGCGACGCCGGCCGAGGACGCGGACGCGGCGCCGGTCGCCTGGCCGTACGACGACCCGGGCCGCACCGGTACCCCCACTCGCGAGGGCCAGTGCACGGTCCTCGCCGCAGACCCCGGCCGCGCCGCCCAGCGCCTGGCCCGCGCCGCCACTGCGACCACCGTCTGGCGGGCACCGGGCGGCCGGACGTACCACCTCGATTTCCGCCCACTGCTGCCGCACGAGCGCGGCTGTGCGGATCTGGGTGATCCTGGCGCCTGACGGCCTCGGGACAGGTCGTCAGGCCGCCGCGGAGTTCTCGGTTCCAGGGCGCCGCTCCTGAAACCGATCGTAGGCCGATCCAGTGCCGTGGAGGCCGCCCTGCCCGCTCTGCGGGGGCGGTCTGGCGGCGGTACGCTCACTGTGAGTGTCTGCGAAGGCCGGCGGAGACCCTGGTGTCCAAGGGAGCTCTGTAGCTACGGGCTGTGACGCCGCCGACGGCGTCGGCCGACCGCAGCCGTCGAGGAGGTGGGCGATGGTCGGCAACACCATTGACTTCACCGAAGAGCGGGCTCCGTGCGGCCGGATTGTCGGCGGGCTGCGCTACCAGGAGGACGACGACGCGGGCCTCTTCATCGACGAGGCGACATACGCGTGCGGCTGTCGTCGGATCCGTCACGAGTTCCATGACGGCAGCGTGCGTGTCAGTGCCGTCCGCCATGACGGCACAGTCCTGCCGGACGAGCACAGCGGCGAGCACGAAGTCTGACGGAGTGCGCACATCGAGTGCGTACATCAAGGTGGTGACATGACCGCTTCCTACGACGTCCTGGTGATCGGTGGCGGCGGGGCGGGACTGCGGGCAGCCATCGCCGTCGCGGAGACCGATCCGCGGCTGAGTGTGGCGGTCATCTCCAAGGTCTACCCGATGCGCAGCCACACGGTCTCGGCCGAGGGCGGGGCGGCCGCTGTCGCCGGCGCCGACGACAGCCTCGACGAGCACGCGTACGACACCGTGTCCGGCGGGGACTGGCTGTGCGACCAGGATGCCGTCGAGGCATTCGTCGAAGAGGCGCCCCGCGAGCTGCTCCGGCTGGAGCACTGGGGCTGTCCGTGGAGCCGCCAGGCGGACGGGCACATCGCGGTACGGGCCTTCGGCGGCATGAAGAAGATGCGCACCTGGTTCGCCGCGGACAAGACCGGGTTCCATCTCCTGCACACCTTGTTCCAGACCGCGCTGTCGTACCGGGACATCGTCCGGTACGACGAGTGGTTCGTCAGCACCCTGCTCGCCGACGACGGGAAGGTGCGCGGTGCGGTGGCGATCGAGCTGGCCACCGGCCGGGTCGAGACCATCACCGCCAACGCCGTGATCATGTCCACCGGTGGGTGCGGCCGTGTGTACCCCTTCACCACCAACGCCAACATCAAGACCGGCGACGGGATGGCCCTGGCCTACCGGGCGGGCGCACCGCTGAAGGACATGGAGTTCGTCCAGTACCACCCCACTGGTCTGCCGTTCACCGGGATCCTCATCACGGAGGCCGCCCGCGCCGAGGGGGGTCGGCTGCTGAACAAGGACGGCTACCGCTATCTGCAGGACTACGACCTCGGCAGACCGGAAACGGGGCCGGTGCTGCGCAGCATGGAGCTGGGGCCGCGCGACCGGCTGTCGCAGGCATTCGTGCACGAGCTCGACAAGGGCAGGACCGTCCCCACGCCGCACGGGCCGGTCGTCCACCTGGATCTGCGCCATCTCGGCGCGGAACTCATCGACGCCAAGCTGCCCTTCGTACGGGAACTGTGCTTGAAGTACCAGAATATCGACCCGGTCCGGGAACTGATCCCGGTGCGGCCCGTCGTCCACTACATGATGGGTGGCATCCACACCGACATCGACGGCGTGGCCGGCCTGGACGGCCTGTACGCCGCCGGTGAGGTGGCCTGCGTCAGTATCAACGGCGCAAACCGGCTGGGCTCCAACTCCCTCCCGGAGCTGCTGGTCTTCGGCGCCCGAGCGGGCCGGGCCGCCGCCGAGTCCGCCAGGGTGGCGGCGGGATCCGGCCCCAGTGCAGCCGTCCTCGCGCAGGCCCGCGACGAGCAGCGCCGGCTGGACCGCCTGGTCGCGCACCACGCCGGGGCCGATCGCCGGGAGCGCATCGCGGACATCCGTACCGCGATGCAGGACACGATGGAGCGCGGCGCCGGGATCTACCGGGACAGGGACTCCCTGGCCACGGCGGCCGAGGAACTGCGCGGGCTGCGAGAACGGTTCGGCGGTGCGGCCGTCGACGATCACAGCCGGACGTTCAACACCGACCTGATCGCCCTGCTCGAGCTGTCGTTCATGCTGGACGTGTCCGGAAGCATCGTCCACAGCGCGCTGCTGCGCGAGGAGTCGCGGGGCGCGCACCAGCGCACCGACTTCCCCGCGCGGGACAACCAGCGGTACCTGGCCCATTCGCTCATCCACCGTGAACCCGACGGCACCGAGCGGGTGGATTACCTGCCGGTGACCCTCACCCGCTGGTCCCCGGGCGAACGCGTGTACGGGAGGCAGTCATGACGGACCGGACAACGACGGACCGGATAACGCTCCAGGTCGCCCGCTACCGGCCGGAACAGGAGACCGAACCGACCTGGCAGTCCTACGAGGTGCCGCTGCGCAAGGAGTGGACGGTCCTCGACGGGCTCAACCACATCAAGGACAACCTGGACGGCACGCTCTCCTACCGCTGGTCCTGCCGGATGGGCATCTGCGGCAGCTGCGGAATGACCGTCAACGGCGAGCCTCAGCTGACCTGTTCCGCCTTCCTGACCGACTCCGCCCCCGGGCCCGTACGAGTCGAACCCCTCGCCAACTTCCCCGTGATACGCGATCTCGTCGTCGAGATCGGCGACTTCATGAACAAGCTGACCGAGGTCAGGCCCTGGATCATCCGCGAAGAGGAAAAGCCCCTCAGCGAGGGCGAGTTCCTGCAGACGCCGGACGAGATGGACGAGTACAAGAAGTACAGCATGTGCATCAACTGCATGCTCTGCTACTCGGCCTGCCCGGTGTACGCACTCGATCCCGACTTCGTGGGACCTGCGGCCATCGCTCTCGCCCAACGCTACAACCTGGATTCGCGTGACGAGGGAGCCGAGGACCGGAGGGATGTCCTGAACTCCGCCGAGGGCGTCTGGGCGTGCACCCTGGTCGGCGAGTGCAGCACAGCCTGCCCCAAGGGGGTCGACCCGGCCGGCGCGATCCAGCGTTACAAGCTCACGGCGGCCACGCGGTCGCTGAAGGACCTCCTGTGGCCGCGGGGGGCGAGATGAGCCAAACGCCGCAGACCCGCCGCCCGGCGCTGTACCGCAAGCCTGTCCCCACCCTCTGGTGGCTGAAGCGCCGCTCCTACTTCGTCTTTGTACTGCGGGAGCTCAGCAGCGTCTTCGTCGCCTGGTTCGTGGTGTTCCTGCTGCTCATGGTGGGGGCGATCGCCGACGGCAGCGGCGAGTACGAGCGGTTCCAGGACTGGAGCGACAACTGGTGGGTGATCGTGCTGAACGCGATCGCCCTGCTTTTCGTCCTGCTGCACACCCTCACGTGGTTCAACCTCGCGCCGCGGGCCATGGTGGTACGGCTGCGCGGCCGACGTGTCCGGCCGGGGTCGATCCTGGCACTGCACTACGTGCTGTGGGCGCTGCTGTCGGCGGCCACCGCATGGCTGATCCTGAGTTGAGTGGGTAGCGCGATGACCAAGAGATCGCCGGAACCGCTGCTGTGGCTGCTGTTCAGCGCGGGCGGAATGGCCGCCGCCCTACTGGTCCCCGTCCTGCTGTTCCTGTTCGGCATTGCATTCCCTCTGGGCTGGCTCCCGGCCCCCGAGCACGCGCACCTGCTCTCGGTGCTGCGGCACCCCGTCACCAAGGTGATCCTTTTCGGGCTGTGCGTGCTGTGCCTGTTCCACTGGGCACACAGGTTCCGCTACACGCTGTACGACGGGCTACAGCTCAAACGGCTGAGCAAGTTGATCAATGTGCTCTGCTACGGGGGCGCGGTACTGGGATCGGCCGCGGCCGGCTGCGTCCTGTTCCGGGTCTGACTGCTGCTGCTCAGGATCCGTCTCGTGCTGGAGGCGGTCCACGTCCACGGGCGTGACCGCCTTCGCGAACGGCAGGGCGTCCGCGTACACGCCGGTCACGGCGACGCAAGCACTGTCAGGAGTGGAAGAAGGTCAGTTGATGAGCCGCTCGGCCGATCCGCGACAACGCTCGGGAGCGTGCGCAGACTGGCCGAACCCAACCCCCGTTCCCTTACGGGCGCAGGATCCGAGGCTGGTAATCCCAACGTCGACCTCCGTGAGCTGAACCGTATATTTTCGGCCCCGTGTGACGAGTGCACCTCAAGGCGGCTCCGGTGTCGCTAGCGTCGTGTCCGACCACTTGGCGTACGCCGTCAACTCCCGTGGCGCAGGCGCCGCGTAGCGGGAGGCAGTCGACACAGGGGAGTACCAGTGATCATCCGCACAGCTATGCGGCGGGCGGCCATTGCCGCTGCCGTTACGGGGTTGGCCGCCTCGGTCCTCGCGAGCAGCCCCGCGCAGGCCGCGCAGCCCGCGCCCGCCGAGGACAAGGCACTGATCGAAGCCGCCAGGACGTACTTCGCCGGGGAGAACGCGATCACCGTGGACGGCGGTTCCACCGCCGCGAACGCGACGCGCAAGGCCCAGGACCTCGAGGTGGCCGCCACCTTCCGCGCCGTACGGGACGACCGCATGGAGGCCCGCGAGCAGCTGCACGGCATCAACGAACTGGCCGGCGTGCGCTATTCGGCCGTCGATACGGAGCTCACTCCGGTCGGCCGGGCCCGTACGCAGGGGGACACCGCGCGCCTCAGCGTGCGCGAGCACACGCAGTACACCTTCGCAGGCAGCAAGGACGAGCCGTACAGCTACACGGTGCGGCACAACCTGTCCTTCGCCCGGTCGGACGACGGCGGCTGGGTCCTTTCGAAGATCGCGACGCAGGACGGCCCGGCGAACCTCTCCACGCCGGAGAAGCTCGACCCGGCCGAGCTGAGTGCGGCCCGGAAGGCGGCCAAGGAGCTCCGTGCCGGGGCCGCCAAGGGCGAGAAGATCACCGACCCGGCCAAAAAGGCGTCCTCAGGGACGGGCGTGCGGGTGGCCGCGGCGTACGACTACAGCGCGATGGTGGACTTCGCCACGAAACACGCCACGCCGGTGCCGGAAGACAACGTCCCCTACGTGCGGGACACGAACGACTGCACGAACTTCATCTCGCACGCGCTGAAGGCCGGCGGCTGGGAGCGGGTCCTCGGCTGGTACCGGAGCGACTCGGCCTGGTGGTACACCGGCAACCCGTGGCCGCTGCCCAGGCACAGCTGGACCTGGGGCGGCGCGCCCAACTGGCAGCGCTTCGCGCGCGACGAGTC
This sequence comes from Streptomyces sp. NPDC002994, assembly GCF_040611155.1. Classification (NCBI taxonomy): domain Bacteria; kingdom Bacillati; phylum Actinomycetota; class Actinomycetes; order Kitasatosporales; family Streptomycetaceae; genus Streptomyces; species Streptomyces sp. NPDC002994. The sequence continues at coordinate 27,292 of NZ_JBEXNQ010000014.1, read as the reverse complement.
GAAGCGGGTGTACGAGCTGTCCGGGCCCTCCAGCCTGGCCATCGCCGACGTGGTGCAGTTCGAGATCTTCCGCTACAGCCCTCCGGGGCAGCCGGGTCACACCATGATGGTCACCGACTTCACGTCCGACTGGATGCCGAAGATGAGTTACCACTCCACGGACACGCTCAACAGGCCGCTCAGCGAGATCATCGCGGAGCGCAGCACCGGTGAGAAGTTCTGGTACTTCCGTACCTGAGCACCGCACGGCGGCGCGCCGCGGTGGCCGGGGCTACGGCTCGGTCACGGCGGCGCGCAGCCGCTCCCGTTCCACGGCGCCCTTCCCGCCGTCGGCGCACGTCAGCACCACCCGTCCGTCGTCGCCGAGCGGCAGCGCCTGCTCCGGGGCGAAGTGGAAGAGGTCGTCTCCCTTCCGGCTGTCGGGGCGTTCCGCCGGGTCGAGGAGCAGTACGTAGCGGCCGGGAGGCGGGAGTTGGACCTCAGCCGTCGGGTACCAGACGGTGACAGATCCGGAGGTCGGCACGCTGGTGCTGCCGTCCGCCAGCGCACCGTCGATGTCGAAGCGGAAGGCGGAACTGTGGGTGATGCCGTCGTCCACGTCGATACGGCCGGCGCGCAGCGTGCCGTACACCGGCCGATAGCCCTGCTCCTGACGGTCCCTGACCTTCTGAGCGGCGGTCTGCAGGCAATCGGCGGAGGCGGTCGGGGCCGGCTCGTCGTGCCCGCCGAAACCCCCGAACACCGTGGGGACAGTCACCGCCGCAGCGACGGCCGCGACCGCGGCCGTCGCGACCGCGAGGCGGCGGCGCAGCAGCCCGCGCCGCGCACGGGCGGTGAACGCCGCGCCCGGTGTGGCGACTTGACCCGGCGACGGCTCCGCGGCCGCCGCCAGCAGCCGCCGCACCTGCTCCTCCTCCTTCGGAAGCCGCTGGTCAGTCATCGGCGGAACCCCTCTCCTGGTCGAGCAAGGACGCACTGAGGAACCCCTGGTCGCGCAGGGCGGACAGGGCGCGGGCGGCACGGCTCTTGACCGTGCCGGGTGAGCAGCCCAGTACGTCGGCGATCTCCCGTTCGGTGAGCTGGTGGTAGAAGCGCAGTACGAGGACCGCCCGCTGCGCCGGAGGGATCGTCCGTAACAGCTCACGGACCGCGACGGCGGTCGTCACCTGGTCCTCATGGCCCGGACGGAGCATCTCCGGCACATGCTCGGCCGGTATCTCCGCACTCCACTGCCTGCGACGGTCCTTGATGAGCAGCCGGACCATCGTGGTGCGCGTGTACGCCTCGGCCGCCTCCAGCCGTCCGATCCGGTTCCAGGCGCGGTACGTGCGCAGCAACGCCTCCTGGGCCAGGTCCTCGGCCCGCGCACGGCCCCCGCCGGTCAGCAGCGTGGCCGTACGCAGAAGGGAGCCGTAGCGCGCGGCCATGAAGGCCGTGAACGCCTCATCCCTGCCGTTCCGCATCCCTGCGCCCCTCACTCGCCGACACCGATGCCGACACCGATGCCGACACCAACTCGGGTCAGCCTCACTCATCAGAGGCGCTGGGGGTGCGATGAGGTTCCATGGGGTTGGCGGAGCCGATGAGTTTGTGGCGCGTAATCGGTCTCTATGGGTACACACCGTTCATGCGCTGGAGGAACCGATGGTCAGCAAGGGATTCACCACTTGTCTGTGGTTCGACGGGCAGGCCGAGGAGGCCGCGAACCACTACGTTTCGATCTTCAAGGACTCCAAGCTCGGACGGGTCGGGCGCTATTCCGATGCCGGGCCCGGGCCTGTCGGCGACGTCATGTTCGTCGAGTTCGAGGCCAACGGGCAGAGGTTCATGGGGCTCAACGGCGGGCCGGAGTTCACCTTCAACGAGTCCATCTCGTTCCAGATCTTCTGCAGTGACCAGGACGAGCTGGACTACTACTGGAGCGCTCTCTCCGAGGGCGGCGCGGAGGTCGCCTGCGGGTGGCTGAAGGACAAGTACGGGGTGTCCTGGCAGGTCGTCCCTGACGGGCTCACTGAGATGATCAGCGACCCCGATCCGGAGAAGGCGAAGCGGACCACCGAGGCGATGCTCTCGATGGTCAAGTTCGACGTCGCAGCACTTCAGAGGGCCTATGCGGGGGAGTAGTCCGTAAGGGAGTGGTCCTCATTGAGCAGTGAGGCGAGTATTTCGCGGACTGTTTCCTCGGTGATGTCCGGGTGGAGGAAGGCGAGGCGGGCTACCGTTTCGCCCTCCCAGACGGTCGGGGTGATGAAGGCCGTTCCCGCGGACAGGAGTTTCTTCGACCAGGTGTAGTAGTCCGAGGGCTGCCAGCCCGCCCGGCGGATCAGGACCACCGTCAGTTCGGGCTCGCGGAGCAGTTCCAGGCCTTCCGTCTCGTCTACCAGGCGGGCCGTGCGGTGGGCCATCGCCGCTCCCTTGGCCACCGCGTCGCGGTACGCGTCTGTGCCGTGTACGGCGAGGGAGAACCACAGCGGCAGGCCGCGCGGGCGGCGCGTGAGGTGGTAGGCGTAGTCGCTCGGGTTCCACGGCTCGTCGGCGTCGTCGGGGGCGTCGGCTCCGTGGATGGCGTCCAGGTACGAGGCGTCCTGCGTGTGCACGGCGCGGGCCAGCTTCGGGTCGCGGTAGAGCAGGGCGCCGCAGTCGAAGGGCGCGAACATCCACTTGTGCGGGTCGACCACCAGCGAGTCCGCGTGCTCGATACCGCGCAGACGTTCCCGCAGTTCGGGGACGAAGAGCGCTCCGCCGCCGTACGCCGCGTCGATGTGCAGCCACAGGCCCCGGGCGCGGGTCTGCTCGGCCACGCCCGCCAGGTCGTCGATGATGCCGGCGTTCGTGGTGCCCGCTGTCGCGACAGCGGCAACGACCGGTGCGCCGCCGTCCCGCTCCGCGGCGTCCAGGGCTTTACGGAGGGCCTCGCCGGTCAGGCGGTGGTCCGTGGTGGGGACCACCAGCGCCTCTACGCCGAGGATGCGCAGCGTATTGCCGACCGAGGAATGGACCTGGTCGCTCACCGCGATCCGGACCGGCGCGCGCTCGTCCAGGCCCAGCCGGTGACGCCCGGTGTCGCGCGCGACGACGAGGGCCGACAGGTTGCCGGCCGAGCCGCCGCTGACGAAGCAGCCGCCGGCGGACGGCGGCATGCCCGCCAGGTCCGCGAAGAGAGCCAGCACCTGGTTCTCGGCGGCGACCGCGCCCGAGGCCTCCAGCCAGGAGACACCGTGCAGGGAGGACGCGGACAGCACCATGTCGAACAGGGCCGCCGCCTTGGTCGGGGCGCCGGGAATGAAGGCCAGGAACGCCGGGTGGTCGCAGGAGACGACGGTGGGCTCCAGTGCGCCGGTGTACGTCCGGAGTACGTCGGCGGGGGGCTGCGGGGCCGGGCCGATCGCGTCTTTCAGGGCCAGCGCCAGTTCCTGGTGGTCGCCCAGGCGGCCGAGCGGCGGCGGGTCCAGCCGGAGCCGGTGCAGGAGGTGGTCCATGACCTGCTGGGTGAGGTCCTCGTCGTAAGAGTGCACGGGGCGGTCTCTCCTGTCGGTCTATGGGGGCGCTGCCGGGAAGAAAGGATTGGGTTTGTAGTGGATCCATTTTGGAGGTTAGGTGGCTTCGGCGCGTGCGTCAATCGTCGCGGCGGGCGGCCGGGGTCTCAGTCCTGCGCGGCGAACTGCTCCAGCAGCGTCAAAAACTGGCGGTGCGAGTCGCGCAGGTGCTCCCGCATCCGGGCCTCGGCGGCGTCCCCGTCGCCCGACAGCACGGCCAGCGCGATCGCCTCATGCTCCTCCCGGAAAGCGAAGCCGAAGTCGCGGTCCGCCGGGTAGATCCGGCTCCAGTCCGAGCCCAGCCACAGGGCGTTGCCGCCCACGAACATCTCCGTGCGCGCCCGCGTCACCGCCTCCGTCAGCACCTCATTGCCGCCCGCGGCCGCGATGCCCAGGTGGAAGGCCGTGTCGACGCGGTGGTACTCGCCCAGGTCCGCGACCTTGGTGTCCAGCAGCGATACGAGCTTGCGCCGGTCTGCCCCCGCCCCGCGTTCGGCCGCCAGCCGCGCCGCGAACGGCTCGATCGCCTGCCGGTACTCCATGTAGTCCCGCAGCGATGCCCGGATGCCCGCGCTGATCGCGGCCCGCGCGCCGTCCCGGCCGCCCGGCCGCGCGGGTGTCACCCGGGTGCCGCCGGAGCGCCCCAGGGTCGTGGTGACCAGGCCTTCCTCGGCCAGCTCGCGCAGTGCCTGCCGCACGGTGTTGCGGCCCACGCCGAAAGTGGCGGCCAGCTCCCGCTCGGTCGGCAGCCGGTCGCCCGGCTCGAACCCGCCGAGCGCGATGCGCTGGCGCAGGGCCTCGGCCACCACCGCGTGCGATGCCGCGTGCCGACTGCCGTTCGCCGGCGCCTGCGGTGTCGTCTGCTCGTCGCTGTTCTTGCTGCTCTTGCTGCCGCTCATGTGCGCGCTCTCCCCGGTCGCCAGGGTCACGCGCCTCCCGTCGTGCCCCTCTCGTAGCCATGTTATTGGACTTTGGCTGGATCCTATTGACACCCGTACAGGCGGCCCTTAGCGTCGCCCCATTCGCTTTGGGTCCCCGCTGAGCCCAATGTCTGACCCCACTGGGTTGGCCGTGAAGGAGTACGCGCATGAGCACAGCCACAGGTGCCGAAACGGCCCCAGGATCCCGGCGCCGGTCCAACCCCTGGAAGGTCGCCGGAGCCTCACTCATCGGCACCAGCGTCGAGTGGTACGACTTCGGCATCTACGCCACGGCCGCCGCCCTCGTCTTCCCCGAACTGTTCTTCCCCGACATGAGCCGCGCACTGGGCACCCTCATGTCGTTCACGACGCTCTTCGTCGGATCACTCGGACGCCCCCTCGGCGCCATCCTCTTCGGACACATCGGTGACCGCTACGGCCGCAAGCGCGCCCTCATCTGGTCGATGACCCTGATGGGCGTCGCCACCTTCTGTATCGGGCTGCTCCCCGGCTACGCCTCCATCGGCGTCGCCGCGCCCCTCCTTCTCGTACTCATTCGCATGATCCAGTCCCTCGCCGTCGGCGGCGAGTGGGGCGGCGCGGTGCTGTTCGCCGTCGAGCACGCCCCGCCGCGACGCAAAGCGTTCTTCGGCTCCTTCCCCCAAGTCGGCGACGGCGTCGGCTACTTCCTCTCCACCGGCGTCTTCGCCCTGGTGGCGATGCTGGGCCATGACGCGCTCGTCGGCTGGGCCTGGCGCATTCCCTTTCTGCTGTCGGCTGTGCTGGTTCTCGTGGGTCTGGTGATACGCCGCACCATGGAGGAATCTCCGGAGTTCGAAGCCGCGCGTCTCGCGGAGCGGAAAGAGGAGAAGCAGGCGACGCCGTTCGTCGCCGTCGTCCGTGACGCCTGGAAGACCTGGCTGCTGGCCTCCGGCGCCTTCCTCGTCACCGTCGGCGGCTACTACATCGTCGTCACTTTCATGTCGACGTACGCCGTCACCGAACTCGGCTTCACCGACTCGCAGGCGGCGGGCGCCGGCACGGCCGCGGCCGTCGTGGTCATCGTGTGCACCCCGCTCGCCGCCCTTGCCGCCGACCGCTTCGGCCTGCGTAAGGTGACGCTCACCGGCATCCTGCTCCACGTGGTCGTCGCCTTCCCGATGTTCTGGCTGGTCGACACCCGCTCGGTGACGGGGCTGTGGCTGGCCATGTGCCTGCCGATGCTCGCCAGCACCATCGCGTACGCCTCGATCGGCACCCTCATCTCCGGCTGGTTCGCGCCCCGCGTCCGCTATACGGGCCTGTCCATGAGCTTCCAGACGGCCGGCCTCCTCGGCACTTTGGCGCCCGCCGCGGTGACCTGGCTGTTCAGTGCCTCCGGGAACTCCTGGACGCCGGTCGCGCTGGCCTTCGCGGGCATGGCGTTGGTCAGCGCGGTCTGCCTGATGGTCTGCGACCCGGCCCGTCGGGGTACTGGTGCGGTGGCAGAGGGCTCGACTGCCGGCTGACCCCGGTGGGTGCCTTGAGTGGGCAAGCCCCCAGCCCCCGCAGACGCCCTACGGGCGTGTCCTCAAACGCCGGACGGGCTGGATTTTGCACCCGCCCCTCACGCGGCGGAGCCGCAAAATGTCACAGCGGGAAGGGGCGGGTAGGGGATAAGCCCCGCGCAGCGGCCCACCCGCCCGCCCCCCTGCACGCAAGCGCTGAAAGGTGCGTCGGCCCGTTATCGCGGCGCCGTGAGCTCCCGCATCCACGCCTCGACCTCCGCAGACGCGCGCGGCAGGCCCGCCGAGAGGTTCTCGTTGCCGTCGGCGGTGACCAGGATGTCGTCCTCGATACGCACCCCGATGCCCCGGTACTCCGCCGGCACCGTCAGATCGTCGGGCTGGAAGTACAGGCCCGGCTCGACGGTCAGCACCATGCCCGGCTCGAGCGTTCCGTCGACGTACGCCTCGGTGCGCGCCGTCGCGCAGTCGTGTACGTCGAGCCCCAGCATGTGGCCCGTGCCCGCCATGGTGAAGCGCCGCTGCAAGGCCAGCTCGTACACGCGCTCGGCGGGGCCCTCCAGCAGGCCCCACTCGACGAGCTTGTCCGCCAGGTGCCGCTGCGCCGCCTCGTGGAAGTCCCGGTAGCGCGCTCCGGGCCGCACCGCGTCGATGCCGGCCTGCTGCGCCTCGTACACCGCGTCGTAGATCTTGCGCTGAAGAGGGGTGAAGGTGCCGTCGATGGGCAGGGTGCGGGTCACGTCGGCGGTGTAGAGGGTACGGGTCTCCACGCCGGCGTCGAGGAGGAGCAGTTCGCCGGGTCGTACGTCGCCGTCATTGCGCACCCAGTGCATGATCGTCGCGTGCTCGCCCGCGGCGCAGATGGAGCCGTAGCCCACGTCGTTGCCCTCCAGGCGCGCCCGGCGGAAGAACGTTCCCTCGATCCACCGCTCCGAGGTGGCGACCGCGGTGGCCAACTCCCGTACGACATCGGTGAAACCGCGGACCGTCGAGTCGCACGCCTTGCGCAGCTCGCCGATTTCCCACTCGTCCTTGACCAGGCGCATCTCGGACAGGGCGGTCTTGAGGCCGGTGTCGCGCTCTTCGTCCGTGTCGACCACGGCTTCGAGCGCGGCGTCGTAACCGCGCACGATCCGGGTGGGTGCCTCGCGGGCGGCGCGCAGCTCGTCGGCGGCCCCGCGGACGTCCCGGCAGGGCAGGCCGAGCAGCGTCGCGGCCTCGGCGAGGCTGTTCCGGCGGCCGACCCACAGCTCGCCCTTGGCGGCGCCCTGCCAGAACTCGCCGCTCTCGCGGTCGGAGCGGGGGAGGAGGTACGCGGTCGCCTCGTGGCCGCCGTCCGCGAGCGGTTCGAGGACCAGCACCGCGTCCTCGGTCTGGTCGCCGGTGAGGTGGACGTACTCGCTGGAGGGGCGGAAGGGGTAGTGGCTGTCGTTGGCGCGCACCTTGAGGTTCCCGGCCGGGATCACCAGGCGCTCGCCGGGGAAGCGGGCCGAGAGCGCGGCGCGGCGCTTGGCCGCGTACGGGGTCTGCTCGGCCGGTTCGAGGTCGCGCCGCTCGGTGTCGGCCCACCCCGTCTTCATCAGTGAGGCCAGTTCGTCGGAGACGCTCGGATAGAGGCTCACATAGTTCCTTAGGTGTCCGTAGCGATTCGTTGTCTGTTGTCGTCGTGGTGCCCGGTATCCGTGGGTGCCGGATATGGGTTCGGGGAGCGAATGAGTGACCTTTTGCGTGAGGTGTCGTTGATCGGATGACAGCATCTGCGGCGGTGGGGAGGGTGGGCGATGGGGCGGAAGGTGCCGCTCGCTCTGGGCGAGACCGCCCGGACCGCTTGCGCTACTGGCCTGCTGCGTACCGGTGTGGTGGAGAAGACCGGTGAGCTCCTGCCCGCCGCTGTGCTGGCGGAGCGGGTCGGCTGGTGTACCGCTCTGGTGTCCGGCATGACCGCCGGTCTGCTGGCCGAGCACTGGAACACCGCTGATGTGGACGTGCTGGCCTCGGGCGAGGACGCAGGGGGCAGGAAGCTGCCGTCGAATGCGTGGATGGCGCTGCGCCGCCTCGGGTGGGCCACGGCACCGCCAGAGGGCATCAAGGTCAATGACCGGATCGTGCGCATGGCGCAGGAGCAGGCCGGACGTGTTCTGCGGTCGGCGAAGTGGCGTGCCGACCTGACCGCCGGGGTCCTCGGCCCGTGGCCCGCCGATCCGGCGAAGCGCACTGTCGAGGAGTGGGACCTGGTGCGTGAGGTGGTGCCCGGCGGGCGGTATCTGCCGTCCAACGTCATCGCCTCCCGCACCCGCCAGATCACCGCCTTCGCCAAGAAGCATCGCCGGATGCCCGCCGATGTGTTCGAGATGGAGAGCGTGCCACGGACAGCGTGCATGCTGCTGCTCTCGGCGTGTGACGGGCAGCAGGCCACCCTCGAACGCGCCGACGAACCGGGCCGGGCGCTGCTGCGGTTGCAGCTGCCCACCCGTCCTGATCCGCGCTCCTACAAGGATTGGACATGGGTTGCCTGCCCCATCAAGCTGCCGCCCACGGTCCCGGCCTCGGCGGTGCTGCACCTGCCCACCCTCCGTATCCGTCAGGGCCGCGTTCGTGTCGATCTCGCCTACAGCCACCCTGTTGCGAAGGCTGCCCGCACCGGTCACAAGGTCGCGCTGGGGGTGGACTGGGGCCTGAACACCCTGCTGTCCGCCGGGGCCGCCCGGCTGCACGATGACGGACAGATCACCGCTCTCGGCGCTGGGGGCATGTTCCGGGCCGCCGGTGTCCTGGCTAAGCAGCACCGCTTGCGCCGCGAGAGTGAGTGCCTGCACGCCAAGGCCGACCACTACCAGCGGCTCATCGGGGGCAACGCCGGCCATCCACTGGCGGCCAGGCATACCGTTGTGACCGACGAGATCCGCTGCGTGTCCGACCGGCGCTCGCACCTCAATGACGCCCTCGCATGGGCTGCCGCACGCTGGGCCGTGGACCAGGCCATCACCGCTACGGCAACCGTCATCTATGTCGAAGACCTTCGCTCCATGGAAGCGCGGGGCATGGGCCGCAGCATCAACACCCGCCTCTCCCAGCAGGTGCGCGGGCGAATCGTGGACCGGATACGGCACCTTGCCGCCGAAGTGGGTATCGCCGTCGTCACCGTCCCGGCCCGCAACACCTCCAAGCACTGCCCGCAGTGTCTTATCCCGCTGCGGCACTGCAAGGCTCCTGACCGGCCCACCACGCCGGGATGGAAATGGGCCCTGTGCCCGTCCTGCGGCTGGCAGGGAGACCGTGATCAGGGCGCGTGGCAGCGCATCGCATCGCGCGGCCTGACCCACCAGGCCAAAACCGTCACCAACCGTGCCGACGGCACCATGGTGATCCGCACGGTCGTGGACACCCTCGAAACCCGCGCGGTCGTCACACCGACCGCGCCGAAGACCAGCCGGGACCGGTCCAAGGCCCGCCCCACCCGGCGACAGGCAACACGCCCCGCGCCCAGGCGACGCAGGGCACCCTCCCCCACCGGCCCTTCGGGACCGACGGGCAAGCGTCCGGAGGGACACGCTCACACGGACCGGCCCCGGCTGCCCCGCGGAGCCCACCGGAACCAGGACGTGACAACAATCAGCACACCCACCAACCGGCATCAGCCGCGAGGAGCAGCACGGGGCGCAGGCTTCCACCTGCACGCCCACGCTACCGCTCCACGGTGGGCAGTCCCGTTGCCAGACACTACGTCTGACATGGGATCACTTAACTGATTAGAGACGCTGTTCTTACGGCCCTTGGACACGCGGAACCCTTTCCCTGTCGCTTGCTCCTGCTGACGGGGCTCAGCGTAGAGACGCTTGGGCCGGAGTGGGGCGTCGGCCGATCAGGCATCCATCCCGCCCCGCCCGCCCGTGCTCATGTGAGTGCGACTTCGTCACGATCTGGTCTCGCTGTGCCCCGGAGGTCTTGATTCCGGGGCATGTAATCGTTTCCAATCACCCGTGTAATCGATTCCACGGGTGAGAGGGCTTCGGCCGACCGCGCCCCAAGAATCGAGGCTCACCGAAACCACAAGGAGGTGGTCCGGCAGTGGCGAGCATCAAGGATGTCGCGGCTGAGGCGGGCGTGTCCGTTGCCACGGTCTCGCGTGTCCTCAACAGTCATCCGTCCGTCAGCCCCGACGCGCGCACCCGCGTCCTCGCCGCCGTCGACGCGCTCGGCTACCGGCCCAACGCCGTGGCCCGCTCCCTGCGCACCGACCAGACCCGCACCCTCGGACTGGTCATCAGCGACGTACTCAACCCGTACTTCACCGCGCTGGCCCGCTCCGTCGAGGAAGCGGCCCGCGCCCTCGGCTACAGCGTCATCATCGGAAACGCCGACGAGCGGCCCGAGTTGCAGGACCACCACGTCCGTACGCTCCTCGACCGCCGCATCGACGGGCTCCTGGTGTCTCCCGCCGACGGAGGCTCCCCGCAGATACTCGACGCGGCGCGCGGCGGCACCCCCATGGTCTTCGTGGACCGCTGGATTCCGGGTGTGGACGTACCCGTCGTGCGCGCCGACGGCTGTCCTGCCGTACGTGACCTGGTCGCCCACCTCCACCGCCTCGGCCACCGCAAGCTCGCCATCATCGCGGGCCCGGCGGCCACCACCACGGGCAGGGAGCGCGTCGAAGCCTTCCGCGAGGCGCTCAGGGAGCACGGACTTCCGCTGCCCGACGCCTACATCGGCCAGGGCGACTTCCAGGCGGACAGTGGGCGGCGCGCCACCGAGCGTTTCCTCGCCCTGCCCGAGCCGCCCGAAGTCGTCTTCGCCGCCGACAACCTGATGGCGCTCGGCGCCCTCGACGCGATCCGCGCGCGCGGCATGCGCGTTCCGCAGGACATCGGGCTCGCCGCCTTCGACGACATCCCGTGGTTCGTCCACACCGACCCGCCGATCACCGCCATCGCCCAGCCGACCGGCGAGCTGGGCCGGGCCGCCGTACGGGCGCTCGTCGACCTCATCGAGGGCCGGCCCCCGCAGTCCGTCACCCTTCCCGCCCATCTCGTCGTACGCCGGTCCTGCGGCGAGGCCGAGCAAAGCCAGAGGAGCAACCTGTGAGCAGCCAGGACGAGTTGCTGCGCATCGAAGGCATACGCAAAACCTTCCCCGGCGTCATCGCGCTCGACTCCGTCGACTTCGACCTGCGGCGCGGCGAAGTGCACGTCCTGCTCGGTGAGAACGGCGCCGGGAAAAGCACGCTGATCAAGATGCTCTCCGGCGCCTACCGGCCCGACAGCGGCCGGATTCTCGTCGACGGGAACGAGGTGCGCGTCCAAGGGGCGCAGGACGCCGAGCGGCTCGGCATCGCCACCATCTACCAGGAGTTCAACCTGGTGCCCGAGCTGACCGTCGCCGAGAACATCTTCCTCGGCCGCCAGCCCCGCCGCTTCAAGATGATCGACCGCAAGCGGATGGAGGCCGACGCGCACGAGCTGCTGAAGCGGGTCGGCGTGCGGGTGTCGCCGAAGGCCAAGGTGCGCGAACTGGGCATCGCCCAGCTCCAGATGGTGGAGATCGCCAAGGCGCTCAGCCTCGACGCGCGCGTACTCATCATGGATGAGCCGACCGCCGTCCTGACCAGCGGAGAAGTGGACAAGCTCTTCCGTATCGTGCGGCAACTGCGCGAGGACGGGGTGGGGATCGTCTTCATCACCCACCACCTCGAAGAGATCGCGGCGCTCGGAGACCGCGTCACCGTTCTGCGCGACGGCCGCAGCATCGGCCAGGTGCCCGCCTCCACGCCCGAGGACGAGCTCGTACGCCTGATGGTCGGGCGCAGCATCGAGCAGCAGTATCCGCGCGAACGTCCGGAGGACGCGGGGGATGCGTTGCTCTCCGTCCGTGGGCTGACGCGCAACGGCGTCTTCCACGACGTCACCTTCGACGTCCACGCCGGTGAGGTCGTCGGCCTCGCCGGTCTCGTCGGCGCCGGACGCACCGAGGTCGTACGCGCGGTCTTCGGCGCCGACCCCTACGACGCCGGAAGCGTCGAGGTGCGCGGCGAGCGGCTCGGCAAGGGCGACGTGAACGCCGCCATGGGCGCCGGGATCGGGCTCGTACCCGAGGACCGAAAAGGGCAGGGGCTGCTGCTCGACGCCTCCGTGCAGGAGAACCTCGGCCTGGTCACGCTGCGTTCGGCCACCCGCGCCGGCCTTGTGGACCGCAAGGCTCAGCGCGTGGCCGCCGCCCGGATCGCCGAGCAGCTGGGCGTACGGATGGCAGGCCTCGGCCAGCAGGTCCGTACCCTCTCCGGCGGCAACCAGCAGAAGGTCGTCATCGGGAAGTGGCTGCTCGCCGACACCAGGGTGCTGATCCTCGACGAGCCGACGCGCGGTATCGACGTCGGCGCCAAGGTCGAGATCTATCAGCTCATCAATGAGCTGACCGCTGCCGGGCATGCCGTCCTGATGATCTCCAGCGACCTCCCCGAGGTCCTCGGCATGAGCGACCGGGTGCTGGTCATGGCCCAGGGCCGGATCGCCGGCGAACTCCCCGCGCACGAAGCGACCCAGGACGCGGTAATGGCGCTGGCCGTGAACGTAACCAAGAACGAAGTGGAGGGCTCCCGTGGCCACTGACACACTCAAGAGCAACACGGGCGCGAGCGCCGGCGCCGCGAGCGCCGTCCGCCGCATCCTGCTCGACAACGGTGCGCTGAGTGCCCTGGTGGTTCTGGTAGTGGCGATGTCGCTGCTGTCCGGCGACTTCCTGACCACGCAGAACCTGCTCAATGTGGGTGTGCAGGCCGCCGTGACGGCGATCCTCGCGTTCGGCGTCACGTTCGTCATCGTCTCGGCCGGCATCGACCTGTCGGTCGGATCGGTGGCCGCCCTCTCGGCGACCGTCCTCGCCTGGATGGCCACGTCCGAAGGCGTCCCGGTGTGGATCGCGGTGATTCTGGCCGTCGGTACGGGCATCGCCTGCGGCCTCGTCAACGGAGCCCTCGTCTCGTACGGGAAACTCCCGCCGTTCATCGCCACCCTGGCCATGCTCTCGATCGGGCGCGGTCTTTCTCTGGTCATCTCGCAGGGCAGCCCGATCGCGTTCCCCGACTCCGTGTCGGTGCTGGGCGATACGCTCGGCGGCTGGCTGCCGGTGCCGGTTCTCGTGATGATCGCGATGGGGCTCGTCACCGCCCTCATCCTCGGGCGTACGTACATCGGACGCTCGATGTACGCGATCGGCGGCAACGAGGAAGCTGCCAGGCTCTCCGGCCTGCGCGTCAAGCGGCAGAAGCTCGTCATCTACGCCCTGTCCGGCCTCTTCGCCGCCGTCGCGGGCATCGTCCTCGCGTCCCGCCTGGTCTCCGCGCAGCCGCAGGCCGCGCAGGGTTACGAGCTGGACGCGATCGCCGCGGTCGTCATCGGCGGCGCCAGCCTGGCGGGCGGCGTCGGCAAGGCGTCCGGCACGCTGATCGGCGCGCTCATACTCGCCGTACTGCGCAACGGCCTGAACCTGCTGTCCGTTTCCGCCTTCTGGCAGCAGGTCGTCATCGGCGTCGTGATCGCGCTCGCGGTTCTGCTGGATACGCTGCGGCGGCGGGCCGGTGGGGGATCGGCGGCCCCCTCGGCTTCGTCGGGTGCGTCCGGGAACGGGCGTAAAGGCGCGGCGAAACTCGCCGTCGGCGCGGTGTGCGTGGCGGCCGTCGTGGGAGGCGTGTCCTTCTTCAACTCCGGCTCGCCGGGTACGACCACCAAGATCAGCATGTCGCTGTCCACCCTCAACAACCCCTTCTTCGTACAGATGAAGGAGGGCGCTCAGGCGGAGGCCAAGGACGCGGGTATCGACCTCACCGTGACGGATGCGCAGAACGACGCCTCCCAGCAGGCCAACCAGCTCCAGAACTTCACCGGCGAGGGCGTGAAGTCGATCATCGTCAATCCGGTGGACTCGGATGCGGTCGGCCCCGCCGTACGGGCCGCCAACAAGGCCGACATCCCGGTGGTCGCCGCCGACCGGGGCGTCAACAAGGCCGACACCGCCACGCTCGTCGCTTCCGACAACGTCGCGGGCGGCAAGCTCGCCGCGAAGACGCTGGCCGAGAAGCTCGGCGGCAAGGGCGAGATCGTCGTGCTGCAAGGCACCGCCGGCACCTCCGCCAGCCGCGAACGCGGCAAGGGCTTCGCCGAGGGGCTCAAGGCGTACCCGGGCATCAAGGTCGTCGCGACCCAGCCCGCGGACTTCGACCGCACCAAGGGCCTGGACGTCATGACCAACCTGCTCCAGTCCAACCCCGGGATCAGCGGCGTCTTCGCCGAGAACGACGAGATGGCGCTCGGCGCGGTCAAGGCGCTCGGCAGCAAGGCGGGCAAGTCGGTGGACGTCGTCGGCTTCGACGGAACGCCGGACGGGCTGAAGGCGGTTGAGAGTGGCACGCTGTACGCGTCCGTGGCTCAGCAGCCGAAGGAGCTCGGGAAGATCGCCGTTCGGAGCGCGGTCAAGGCGGCGCAGGGCAAGAAGGTCGACAGCATGGTGAAGGTGCCGGTCAAGGTCGTGACGAAGAAGAACGTCGCTGACTTCTCTTGACGGCGCATGACGAAAGCAGGACAGGTATGTACGACTACGACCTGCTGGTCGTAGGGTCGGCCAACGCCGACCTGGTGATCGGCGTCGAGCGCCGCCCCGCGCCCGGCGAGACCGTGCTCGGCTCCGACCTGGCCGTCCACCCCGGCGGCAAGGGCGCCAACCAAGCCGTCGCGGCCGCCCGCCTCGGCGCCAGAACCGCTCTGCTGGCCCGCGTCGGCGACGACGCCCACGGGCGGCTGCTGCTGGAATCGCAGCGCGAGGCCGGTGTGGACACCGGTGGCGTGCGGGTCGGCGGGGCGCCCACCGGGGTCGCCCTGATCACCGTGGACCCCTCGGGCGACAACAGCATCGTCGTCTCGCCCGGGGCCAATTCCCGGCTGACCCCCGAGGACGTCCGCGACGCCGGTGCCCTCTTCGCCGGTGCCCGGGTCGTCTCGGCGCAGCTGGAGATCCCGCTGAAGACAGTGGCCGAGGTGGTACGTACGCGGGCGGCCGGGAGCCGGTTCGTACTGAACCCGTCGCCGCCCGCGCCGCTGCCCGCCGAAGTGCTCGCCGCGTGCGATCCGCTGGTCGTCAACGAGCACGAGGCCAGGTACGTCCTGGGACTGGGTGCCGGACCGGGTGACGGACTGGGTGACACGGCGGGCCCGGCCCCCGAGGACTGGGCGCGCGGGCTCCTCGCCCTCGGGCCGCTCTCGGTGGTGGTCACGCTGGGCGCGGAGGGCGCGCTGGTCGCCGACGGGCGTACGGGCGCCGCCGTACGGGTCCTGAGCCCTCGCGTCGACGCGGTGGACACAACCGGCGCGGGTGACGCCTTCACCGCGGCCCTGGCCTGGCGGCTCAGCCTGGGCGAGGACCTGGCTACGGCTGCCGCCTATGCGGTACGCGTGGGCGCCGCCGCTGTCACGAAGGAAGGCGCGCAGGCTTCCTTCCCGACCGCCGCGGAGGTCTCGGCGCTGTGAAGAAGGCCGGAATCCTGAACCGTCGTCTGGCGGGGGCGCTGGCCGAGCTGGGCCATGGCGACGGGGTCCTCGTCTGCGATGCGGGCATGCCGATTCCGGCGGTCGGGCCGCAGGTCGTGGACCTGGCCTTCCGGGCCGGAATACCGTCCTTCGCCGACGTACTCGAAGGGCTGCTGGCCGAGCTGGTGATCGAGGGCGCGACGGCGGCGCACGAGGTGCGGGAGGCGAACCCGGCGGCGGCCGCGCTGCTGGAGGAGTGCCTTCCGGGGCTTGATCTGGTGCCGCACGACGAGCTCAAGGCGTTGTCGGCGGGGGCCCGGCTGGTGGTACGGACGGGGGAGGCGCGGCCGTACGCGAACGTACTGCTGCGCTGCGGGGTCTTCTTCTGACGGGCGTTCGTGTTGCGGCTGCCGCCGCATCCGCATCGTCCCACATCGTCCTCAATCGCCGGACGGGCTTGATACAGCCCGTCCGGCGACGAGAGGACCAGCCGACGCCCTACTGGCGGCGCAGCTGCCCGCGGATGGCGCCGTCGGGGTAGGGGTTGTTGTGGACGTTCGCGTAGAACTTCCCCGGCTTGCAGGCGATCTGCTTCAGTTCGCGGTACGTCAGGACCTTCTCCGCGTTGGCGGTCGTCTGGTGCGGCTTCGCCTTGATGCAGCCCTTCGCCGACCCGTACGTCGGAGTCTTGAGAGTGACGACCACGGGCCCGGCCACACCGCGCTTGCCGGCGTGGATGTGCGCCGCGGTCGGCTGCGAGATCTTGCGTACGTTCAGCGAGTAGCAGAGGGTGCCGTGCTTGATCTGGTACCAGAACTCGCCGCTGCCGTCCGGGTCGCCCGGGCCGGGAACTTCCTGGCGGCCGGTGAGGTCGGCCCGGCCGTGGGCGACCCGGTCGCCGCCGTGGTTGTCGGGGTCCGCACTGGCGGCGGCGGCCGGAACGGCCAGAGTGGCGAGGGCGGCCGCGCAGGAAACGGCCGAGACCATCAGGGTGGTCGGAACACGCATGGACGTCTCATCTCTGTGTTGGGCGATCGGAGCGGCGCGGAGCCCGGTGGCTCGCTCGGAGGTCCGACTGCAGGTTCAACACAAGGACACCCATGCCCATCCCTCAACATTTGTGCGGCTGGATGGGTGCGGACCAGGCTCAGAAGAGAGAGACCCTGTACTTCGCGAGGGCTTCCGGCACCGGCTGGTAGAACGTCGTACCGCCGACCGAGCAGTTGCCGCTCCCGCCCGACGTGATGCCGAGCGCCTTCGTACCGTCGTAGAGCGCGCCGCCGGAGTCGCCCGGCTCCGCGCACACGTTGGTCTGGATCATGCCGCGGACCGTCCCGCCACCGCTGTAGTGGACGGTGACGTTGAGCGCGGTGACCGTACCGCTCTTCGTGCCGGTGGTGGAGCCGCTGCGTTTGACCGGCTCGCCGACATACGCGTTGGCGGCGGTGAAGCCGCCGGGGTGGCTGAGCGAGGTGTTGTCGTAGCGGACCAGCGCGTAGTCGTTGCCCGGGAAGCTGGAGCCGACGGTCGGACCGATCAGCGTGGTCTGGGCGGAGTTGGCGTACCAGGTCTTCACCACGTTGCCGCAGTGGCCGGCGGTCAGGAAGTAGTGGGTGCTGCCGCTGACGACGTTGAAGCCGAGCGAACAGCGGTAGCCGCTCCCGTAGATGGCGTCGCCCGGGCCGAGGAGCGGGGTGAACTTCCCTGCCGTACGCTCGATCCGCAGCGCGGCGGCGTCGGCTCCCGCCGCCTTCCTGATCTTCGCCAGGCCGGCGGCGGACACGGTGCTGTCGGCCGTCACGACGACCTGGCCGTTCGCCCGGTCAACGTGCCATGCCGTGCCGCCGACGTCGGCGTTGAGCACGGCCGCGTCGACCTCGGAGAGCCGGCTCTCGCTGAAGTGCTGTGGGGTGGCTGGGCCGGCTGCCTGGGCGGTCGGCACCATGAGCGCGGTGGCGGCCAGCAGGCCGGCGGCGACGGCGGCGAGCGTGGTTCGTCTCGCTGTGCCGGAGCGGGAAGTGGTGCGCGTGATCCTCACTGGTCTCCTCCTCGGAGCGTCGGGGCCCGGTGGGTGGTGGGCCCTGTGAGGCGCGATCAGGAAAATGGCACAGTCTGGATGTCGTGTTCCTGACAGGCGCTGGGGTGAGTATGCGGAGGCGGCCCGGTCCGCACAAGACCACCGGCCGTCCGCAGTGCTCACGCCCGCCACAAAGGACGCGTCATGACCAGACGGTTCTTCCTCAGCCGGCGCGGCAGCTTCTACCTGGCCGGTGTCGGCGAGTCCGGCCGGCCGTACATCCAGCACCGCGGCGGCCCGCCCGGCTTCCTCGAAATCCTTGACGACCGTCCGCGCCTCGGCTTCGCCGACGTACGGGGCAACCGGACCCGGCCAAGGTCGAACGGGCGGTGCTGATCCACGTCGATGCCTTCGACTGGAACGGCCCCCGGCGCATCCCGCACTTGTTCTCCCGCGAGGCGGGGGAGGCGTCCATCGGCTCACTTCGCGACTGGATCACCGCACTGGATGAGGAGAACGCGGCCCTGCGGGCCGGATCGAGTCCCCTCGCCCATGGCTGAAGTCAACTACTGGTGCTGTATGGGCAATTGGTGAGAGGTTGCGCCTCGTTACGTGCCGTCGAAGTCGCGTAAGGAGTGTGCTCATGCTCAGAACCAGCCGCCGGAGAGTCGGCCGAACAGCACAGTGGGCAGTCGTCGGGGTGGCTCTGGTCGCGGCCGGACTTCTGGCCCCGGGCTCGCAGTCCGCCGGAGCGGCCACGGCTGCCGAGGGCGTTTCCGACGTACTGCGCGGTCCTGCCGCCCCGGCCGAGTACAGCTACCTGCAGAAGAAGATTCCGGGACAAGCGCTGCCCCGCCACGCGTACGACTCCGCCGCTGACCAGGCCGCCGAGTTACCCCGTACGCCCGGCAGGTGGAAGTCCCTCGGCCCCACCAACATCGGCGGACGCATCGTCGATCTCGCCCTCGACCCGCACGACGGCGACACCGTCTACGCGGCCGCCGCCAGCGGCGGGCTGTGGCGTTCGACGAACGCCGGGCGCACCTTCGCCCCTGCCTGGCCGCAGGACCAGACCCAGGCGATGGGCGCCGTCACCACCTCCTCCGACGGGACGCTCTACGCGGGGACCGGCGAGCCCAACCCGGGCGGCGGCAGCCTCACGTACGAAGGCACGGGCGTCTACCGCTCGACCGACGACGGCGCGAGCTGGAAGTCCGTCGGCCTGCGTGATTCCGGTACGGTCGGCGCGCTGCGCACCGACCCCCGGGACCCGGACCGCGTCTTCGCGGCCGCCGCCGGTTCGCTCTACGTCCCGGGCGGTGACCGGGGCGTATATCTGTCGGAGAATGCGGGCAAGTCGTGGCGGCACGTGCTGGACGTACCGAATGAATTCACCGGCGCCGTCGACGTGCAGATCGATCCCTCCAACCCCGACCGGGTGTACGCCGTCCTGTGGGACCGGCGGCGCGAGCCGGACAAGCGCACGTACGGCGGCACGGGTTCCGGTGTCTTCCGCTCCGACGACGGAGGCTCCACGTGGCGGCGGCTCGGCGGCGGACTGCCCGCCTCCGGCCCCGACGTAGGGCGTATAGGACTCGGTGTCGCGGCGTCCGAACGGGGTCGGCTGTACGCGCTGGTGGGCGACGCGAAGGGCGGCTTCGCCGGGTTCTTCACGTCGGCCGACGCGGGGGAAAGCTGGACCAGGCTGCCCGACGACAGCGAACTCGCCCAGTCGCAGGGCGGGTTCTCGTGGTGGTTCGGGAAGGTCTGGGTCGACCCGGACGACTCACGCCATGTACACGCGGCCGGGGTCGCCCTGATGACGTCCAAGGACGGCGGCGCGAACTGGACCGGCGAGAGCAACGCCGTACACGTCGACCAACACGCCATGGTCTGGGACCCGAGCCGCCCCTCACGCGTCTACCTCGGCAATGACGGCGGCGTCTACCGCTCGGAGGCCGACGGCGACCGGGGCTGGACGAAGGCGACGTACATGCCGTGGACGCAGCTCTACAGCGTCGCCACCACCCCGCAGGACACCGGCCGGATATCGGGCGGCGCGCAGGACAACGGCTCGCTGCGGTCCTGGGGCGGTACCGGCTTCAACGAGTATCTGGGCGGCGACGGACTCCAGAACCTCATCAACCCGGCCGACCGCGACAACGTCTACGCCTGTTACCAGTACGGAAATTGCGCCCGCTCGGTCAATGGCGGCAACGCCATGACGTACTTCACGGCCGCGACGACGTCGGACCGGCGCAACTGGTTCACCCCGCTCCAGTTCGACCCGGTGAACCCGCGCGTCATGTACTACGGCGGCAACCGCCTGAACCGCTCCACCGACGGCGGTCTGACCTGGCAGCCCATCAGCCCCGACCTCACCGGCGGGCCGAGCCGCGACAACTACCCGTACGGCACCCTCACCACCGTCGCCGCCGCCCGCGACGGCCGCACCATATGGGCGGGTACGGACGACGGCCGCGTCTGGGTCACCCGCGACCTCGGCGCCAACTGGGTGAAGGTCCTCGAAGGGCAGCCCTGGGTGACGCGGGTCGCCGTCGACCCGAAGGATCCCGGCACGGCGTACGTCTCCCTGTCCGGGTACCGCGCGGGCGAGGCGCAGCCACATCTGCTGCGTACGACCGACGGCGGCGCGAGCTGGACCGATCTCTCCGGCAACCTTCCGCAGGCCCCGGTGAACGACGTGGTCCTGGCCGGCGGCGGCAAGCTCTACGCGGCCACGGACCAGGGCGTCTTCACCAACGGCTCCCGCGGCTGGCGGCGGCTCGGCGGCGGCATGCCACTGGTCCCGGTGGACGACCTCGAGTACGACGCCGTGAACCACCGTCTGGTGGCGGCCACCTTCGGCCGCGGCTTCTACGAGTTCCGTACGCCGTAGTCGTCATAGCCACCCGCTCCGGCTGGAGGGTGCCCCGTATTCAAATTCCTGGCCCACGAAGGGAGTTGCGGGGCACCCTCCGTCGCATCTCATCAGGGGGCGGGGTTAGGTTGGGGCTGACCGAATGGTGTCCTGCAGGAGGCAATTACATGGCTGAGATTGACACGGGGAAGCCGCACTCTGCCCGTTTCTGGAACTACTTCGTGGGTGGAAAAGACAACTACGAGGTGGACCGGCAGATCGGGGACGAGATCAAGGAGATCTTTCCCGGCCTTGTCGATGTGGCCCTGACCAGCCGCCACTTCCTCGGCCGCGCGGTGCGCAGCCTCGTCGCCGAGCAGGGCATCCGACAGTTCCTCGACATAGGTACGGGCCTGCCGACCGCCGACAACACGCACGAGGTCGCCCAGCGGGCCGCGCCCGAATCCCGGATCGTGTACGTCGACAACGACCCGCTGGTGCTCACCCACGCGCGCGCCCTGCTGGTCAGTACGCCGGAAGGCGCCACCGACTACCTGGACGCGAACCTGTACGAGCCCGACGCCGTACTGGCGGGCGCGGCGCGCACGCTCGACTTCGACCGGCCCGTGGGGCTCATGCTCCTCAACGTGCTCGGGCATGTCGCCGACTACGAGGAGGCCCGGGCGCTGGTGTCCCGCTTCGTCGATGCCCTGCCGTCGGGCAGCTACTTGGTGATCAGCGACTGCACGGCCACCAGCGAGGGCATGATCGCCGCTTCGAAGGCTTACAACGCCAGTGGCGCGGTCCCGTACTACGTGCGCAGCGTCGAGGAGGTCGCCGGGTACTTCGACGGGCTGGAGTTCCTGGACCCCGGGTTCGTACAGGTCACGCAGTGGCGACCGGAACAGGGTGACGCAGTGGGCTCGGGCGTTTCGGTCGACGCCTACGCCGGGGTGGCGCGCAAGCCATAGCCGGGCCGGCCCGACCCTGCGCGGAACGGGGCTTCGTCCCGTTCCGCGTTCCTCCCCGGGTTGTCATGCGCACGTACTGTGTTCCGCGTCGCTGTCTGGGGATCCAGGGAACGGGCCGTCGAACTGGCCGGAGGTAAGACGATCGTCGTACATGCGGGGAAGGAGCGCACCTTTGACGCGCGCGTGACCGATCCCGGGAGCCGGCCCGCAGCCCGAGTGTCCAGCCGCGCGATGTGACCGACGCGCAGGGCCACACGTACGAGAAGCCGTGCCTGTACGGCGTGTCCTTCACCGCTCGCGACGACGACGGCGCCGCCGCGTCCCACCGCGTGCCGGTGAGCGTTCAGGGGGAACGCACATGTGTCGCTCCTGGCCGACGTCTGGTACGTCAATACCTGACCGGCGATCTGACGGGACTCGGGAAGGAACGACTCACCTGCTACCTGAAGACCGTGCGGCACGCCAGTGCGGTCTTCTCCGAGACCGTCGACGTGTCCACGCGGGAGAAGGCGGCGGACACGCTCTTCCTCGCCCTGCTCGACCCGGAGCGTGCCTTCGACCGTCAACTGCTGGCTGCCTGGCTGAACTTCGCGAACGGGTCCTTCGGGCCGGGCGAGAAGGTCGACACTGATGGTGACCTGAAGGCGGACACGCCGTTCCTGGAGGCGGTCCAGCACGCTGAGAAGGTACGGCTCGACCCGGATACGACACGGAAGGAACTCGCCGCGCAGGCGAAGATTTTGACGTGCGTCAACGTCCCGCTCGTGTGACACGAATTCTGACGCGGGTACGCCCGTTCCGCGCGGCTGCCGTCACCCTGAGCCTGGGGGTGGCGGCGGCCGCGTGCACGGACCCGCCCGGGCCGTCCGGCGGTAACAGCACCACGACCGCCACACCTGCCCCAACCACCGCGACCGCCCGTCCCTCGCCCTCCAGGACGACCGAACTGCCGTCGCCGTCGCATTCCAAGCCGTCGCCAGCGCCGTCCGCCTCGTCGCTCGTCCTCACCGAGGACGACAGCGGCCGCACGGTGACCCTCAGCAGCGGCGTAACGGCGCGCCTCCGGCTCGACGGTCGCCGGCGCTGGACGCCTCCCGCCGTGGAAGGCGACGGTGCCGCCGTCGTGCTCGTACCGGTCGACTACGAAACCGACCCGGGCTTTCGTGAATGGGAGGTCCGGGCTCTCCGCCCGGGCAACGCCCTGATCCGCACCACCGGACACCCGGGCCCCAGCCGCATACGCATCACCGTCCACGTCACCGACTGAGTCGATTCGGTCATCCATCACGGCCGAAGAAGTGATGTTCGTACGTCCTAAATTCTGCTTATGTTCCAAGGGTGTTCGATACGCGGCACATCAAGACATTCCATGAAGTGGTCAGGACCGGCTCCTACTCCGCGGCCGCCCGCGCGCTCGGATACACGCAGCCCGCGATCACCCAGCAGATGAAGGCGCTCGAACGCGACGTCGGTACGCCCTTGTTCACCCGCTTCGGGCGCGGCCTGCGGCTGACCGAAGCCGGGGAGGCGCTGTCGCGGCACGCGACCGTCATCCTGGAAGACATGTCCGCCGCGCGGCAGCAGATGAGCTCCCTCACCCGGCTGCGCGCCGGGCGCGTGCGCGTCTGCGCCTTCCCCAGCGCCAACGCCACCCTCGTCCCCGAGGCCATGGCCCGGCTGGCCGCCGGCCACCCGGGGATCGGCGTGGAACTCCTGGAGGAGGAGCCGCCCGAGTCGCTGCGGCGCCTCGTGAGCGGTGAATGCGACATTACGCTCGCCTTCACCTATCCGGGGCTGCACGAAGACGTACCGGACGAGGTGATGGAAGTACCGCTGATGGAGGACCAGTTGATGGTCCTGCTGCCGACCGGTCACCCGCTCGCGCGGCGCCGCGCCGTGCGGCTGGCCGACCTCGCGGACGAGCGCTGGATCGCGGGCTGCCGGCGCTGCCGCGTCCACTTCCTGCACGAGTGCGCCGAACAGGGCTTCGCCCCCGACATCGCCTTCACCACCGACGACAACCTTGTGGTGCAGAGCCTCGTCGCGGAAGGGCTCGGCGTCGCCATGATGCCGGGCCTGGTCCTCAACTTCCTCCGCCACCCGAAAGTGGCGGGGCGTGCGTTGCAGCCGCCGTCCCGGCGGCAGATTTCGGCGTACGTCCTGCGCGAGCACCTGCGGATTCCGGCCACGGCGCTGGTGCTCGGAGAGCTGAAGACGATCGCGGCGAACAAGATCGGCTGCTGACAGCGCCCCCGACTCATAAGCGGAGCTTGACCGATGCCGCACAAACCCTCCTTGGACGTCGCGGCGGGGCGGCCCGAGGCTGCGGGTATGACCACTTCGGCTTCTTCGACCGCAGAGACCGCAGAGACCGCAGCGACCGCCGTGACTGCAACGACGGCAGCCACGGCGACAGCCACGGCGGGACGTACGACGACTCGGCTCGCCGTCCTGATCTCCGAAATCCGCGAGGCCGTCGGCCTCGGCCTGCCGCCCGACCCGACGGCGTACCTCGTCGGCGAGCGGCTCGCGCGGCACCTCGGCGCCGACGACCTGCTCACCGCGGGGCAGCGCGCGAGCGATCCGGAGCGCTACCGCCAGCATCTGCTGCACGCGGAGCGCGACGGAAGCTTCTCGGTCGTCGCACTCGTCTGGCTGCCCGGCCAGCGGACCCCGGTGCACGACCATGTGGCGTGGTGCACGACCGGGGTCCACGCGGGCGCCGAACAGGAGCGGCGCTACCGGCTCGTCCCGTCCTGCGACGGCACCGCGGCACGGTTGGTCGCCACGGCCGACATCGTCAACCCGCAGGGGACGGTGTGCGGGTTCGCGCCGCCCGGTGACATCCACCGGGTGTGGAACGCGGGCACGGACGTGGCGATTTCCCTGCACGTGTACGGCGCGGACCTGTCACGCCTGGGCACGAGCGTCCGCCGCGTGTACGAGGCGGGGGATGAGCCGCAACCCCATTGACCGTTCCACGGAGTCGCCATCGCCGTCGGGGTGGTCTTTCTGCGCCGGTTGTATACGACCCCGACCGCCCGCGACCCTACCGGAGGCCCAGAATCCGGAAGCTGGGCCGACCAGTGTCGGAGCGCCGGGTAACGGTCGTTCACTCGTACCGGACCAAAGTGCGCGGATAGATTCCACCCGCCGCGCTGCCCGGCTACGCTCGAGATCCGCCACGGTTTTGGGGAGGGATGATGGTGTCCGGCCCGGAGCACCCGGTCACCGTCCCGCTGCTGGAACGCGAGACGGAACTCGCCGCCGCCGCGCACGCCGTCGAAGCGCTCTGCGCTGACGTGCCCGCCGGTGGAGTTCTGGTTTTCAGCGGCGAGGCCGGCCTGGGCAAGACAGCGCTGCTGTCCGAGATTCGGCGACTCGCCGAGGGACGGTGCGCGGTGTGGTCCGCGCGAGGTGGCGAGACCGTCACCTCCGTCCCCTTCCACGTCGTACGGCAACTCCTGCAGCCCGCGATCGCGCTGCCCGGCGCGGTGGACGCCAGGGAGCTGCTCGGCGACGGGTACGAGATCATCGGCCCCGCGCTCGGCCTGGCGCCGCCCGACGGCCGGGCCGACCCCCAGGGCGTCCGTGACGGCCTGGACACCCTGCTTCTGCGCCTGGCAGCCGCACACCGGCCGCTGGTCCTGATCGTCGACGACGCGCACTGGTCCGACCTGGAGACGCTCGGCTGGCTGGCGTCGTTCGTCCAGCGCGACGACCTTCCCGTGCTCGTCGTCATCGCGTACCGCACCGAGGAACCCACCGGCGACACCGCGGAGTTCATCCGCGCGATGGAAGCCACCGCCCGGCAGTGCGTCTCCCTGCGGGCGCTCACCCCCGACGCCGTGGCGAACCTCGCACGGGCCGCCCTCGGCGAGCACGCGGACGATCCCTTCTGCCGCGAGGTGTGGGCCGTCACCGGCGGCAACCTTTACGAGACCGTGGAGCTCGTCGCCAAGGTGTGCGACGAACGTCTGGACCCCGTCGAGGGTTCCGCGGGCGTCCTGCGCGCCCTCGGCGCGTCCGCGCGCGGCACCGGCCTGATCGCCCGGCTCGAAGAACTGGGCACCGCCACCACCAGGTTCGCCTGGGCGGCCGCCATTCTCGGCACGGAGATCTCGCTGGACCTGGCCGCATCGCTCGCCGGGCTGGGCCGCGCCCAGGCCGGCGACTGCGCCGAACGGTTGCGCGCCGCCCGCATCCTCGCGGGCATGGACCCGATGGAGTTCGTCCACCCGCTCATCGCGGGCGCCGTCTACCGCGCCATTCCGCCGGCCACCCGCACCGCCATGCACGGCCAGGCCGCCTGGGCCGTCACGCAGGCGGGCAGGGGTGCGGCGGCCGCCGCCAGGCACCTCCTCGAAGTCCACCCGGACGACGACCCGGAGCTGGTCGCCCAGCTGCGCGAGGCCGCCTCCGAGCACCTCGCCGTCGGTGCTCCGGACGCCGCCAGGCGCTGTCTGGAGCGCGCCGTCCAGGAGCCTCCGCTGCCCGAAGTGCATGCCTCGGTGCTGTACGAACTGGGCTGCGCCACCCTCCTGACCTCGCCCGCCACCACGGTGGGCCACCTGAGGGCCGCACTCGGCATGCCGGGCCTGGACGCCACTCAGCGTGTGGACGCGGTCTTCCGGCTGTCCCAGGCACTCACCCACAACAACCAGACACGGGAAGCGGCGCAGGTCGTGGCCGCCGAGGTGGCCAGGACCGCCCCCGGCCCCGACCGGATGCGGCTCCAGGCCGTGCACTTCCTGTGGGAGGGCGTCCAGGCGGCTGAGGACGACGGGCCCGGCCGCTCCCGGCGCCTCGCCGCGATGACCGACGGCCTCCAGGGCCGCGACAACTCCGAACGTGTGCTCCTCATACTCAGGGCTTTCGACGCAACCGCACGCGGGGAGAACGCCGAGGAGATCGTGCAGATCTCCGACCGCGCCCTGGTGGACGGCAGGCTCGCGGCCGGCCTCGGCTGGACCAACACCGCCTGGGGCTTCGAGCCGCCGGCGCTGCTCGGCCTCACGTACGCCTTCGCCGACCGGCTCGACCGGGCCGAGAGCCTCTTCGACGAGGCACTGCGCGCCTTCGAGATCTCCGGCTGGAGCGGCGGCCATCTCGCCTTCGCCCACGCCCTCGTCGGCTACTTGCAGCGCAGGCGCGGCAGACTCGCCCAGGCCGAGATGTACCTGCGCGAGAGCCTGCGCCTCGCCGAGCGCGTCGGGAACGGCCTGCCGATGCACTGGGACGCCGCCTGCATGCTCATCGACACGCTGCTCGCACGGGGCAGGGTCGAGGCCGCCCAGGAGGCGGCCGACCGCCACGCCTTCGCGCCGCCGTACCCGTCGTCGATCGTCATTCCCGACGCGCAGTGCGTACGCGGCAGGCTGCTGCTCGCTCAGGGGCGCACCAAGGAAGCCGTCGTCGAACTCGAAGCGGCCGGAGAGGCGTTGACCGCGCGGGGTCGGCACAACGGTGTCATGGCCCCCTGGGCGAGCGATCTTGCCCTGGCGGTGGCCGCCGACGACCCCGGCCGCGCCGCGGCCCTCGCCGCCTATGTGCGGGACCGCGCGGAACGCTTCGGCACGGATACCGCCATCGGGGAATCACTGCGCTGTGCGGCTGCCCTGGAGGAGGGCGAAAGGGCGGTGGAGCTGCTGGCCAAGGCGGTCGCGTTCCTCGAGGGATCCCCTTGTGTGTACGAGCACGCCCTGGCGCGTGTCGAGTACGGCATCGCAGCGCGGTCCGAAGGGGAGCTGACCCGTGGCCTGGCCCTCGCCGAGCAGTGCAGCGCCGACGGACTGGTGAAGCGTGCCCGGGAGGCGCTGCGTTCGCTCTGAGGAACGGCTGAAGGGGGGAGGGTCTGGGTCGTGATCACGGGGGGGGGCCCCCCCCCCGGGGGGGGGGGGGGGGGCCGCGGGGGGGGGGGGGGGGGCGCGGGGGGGGGGGCGGAAGGAGGGGGGGGGCGCGGGGGGCA